>NZ_RZSB01001358.1:0-609 GCF_004023285.1 Mesorhizobium sp. M2A.F.Ca.ET.067.02.1.1 | reverse complement strand
GTCCCCCGCCGCAATGTTCCGGCAACTTTTCCGACTATATTGCGCCGCAACTTTCAGGTAGAAGCGGCGTCCGCCGATCACGGCAAATTGAACTAGGCCCCGCGCACACCCATATCGGCCGCGCGCCCAAGTCGGAAGCGCCGACCTAGCCAGGTCCTGCTACGGAAAAATGACGATGCCGAAAATCAGGTTTCACAAGCTTGCAGCCGTTGCCGTGCTCATCGGTTTCGCGGCCTGGATGGGAACGGGCGAGTTTTCCTCTGTCGGCAGCGCCGCGGACAAGTCTGTCACCACCGAGAAGTCGGTTACTACCGACAAGTCGGCTACGACCGACAAACAGGCCGGCGCCGGCCAGCCGGAGGCCGCCAAGGCGAAGACAGCCGAGGCTGAGCCAAAGGCCGCGTCGCGCACCGTGGCGGTGGTGACGCCGCCGCGCAAGACCTTCGCGCGCGCCATCCGCATCTCCGGCCTGACCGAGGCCGACAAGCGCGCCGTGCTGGCGACGCGCGTCGCCGGCGTCATCGAAAAGCTGCCGGTCAAGCAGGGCGACCATGTCAAGACAGGCGATCTCGTGCTGATGCTCGCGGCCGAGGAGAAGATCTCCAATGT
>NZ_RZSB01001357.1:0-616 GCF_004023285.1 Mesorhizobium sp. M2A.F.Ca.ET.067.02.1.1 | reverse complement strand
CTCGTTCCGTCCGAATTCGATCCCCCGGAAACCATTTCGGCGCTCGGCCGTGTGCGCCGCATCCGCCACCTCGTCGTCCTCGACGGCGGACGTCACGAATGAGCCCGGCCGCGCGGGATTTTCCCCTCGCGCGCGGTTAATTTTTCCGCGTCGCGCGCGTCTCCTGGCCCTGGCTTTCGCGGCCGACTTTTCCCGTTTGTTAACCTGCTTCGCTGTAGTTTTTCGGGCGAAATTCCACGCATCGTCGCGCGGAATGCCAATGGGGTGTAGGCAGTCATGAGGTCAGCGGCGGTAGAATTTGCACCGTCACGAGCTGAGCGGCGCAATTTTCAGCGTGTCCGGGTAAAGATTTACGGCCGCTTCATGCTGGAAGACCGCACCGAGCATCCATGCCAGGTGATCGATATGTCACCAGGCAATGTCGCGCTGCGCACCGACCGCATCGGCATGCCGGGCGAGAAGGTCATCGCCTATATCGACCATATCGGCCGCGTCGAGGGCATCGTGACGCGCACGTCGCCGGACGGTTTCGCCATGACCGTCATCGCCTCCGATCGCAAGAAGGATAGGCTTGCCGCGCAGCTCACCTGGCTTGCCAACAAGCACGAGCTGGACC
>NZ_RZSB01001356.1:0-616 GCF_004023285.1 Mesorhizobium sp. M2A.F.Ca.ET.067.02.1.1 | reverse complement strand
ATCCAGTTCGTATCGGCGTCCTCGAACTCGGGCGCCTTCCCATCGATCGCATAGACCGGCATTTTTCGTCTCCGATTCGTCTCAACCAGCGAATTCGAAAGACCCTAAATTGGCGGTCGCCCAGGATGCAATGGCGATGAGCACGACGCCAAGCGCCAGAGCCCAGGCGATGGCCGTGCAGCCGCAGGACAACAGCGCCATCGTGCCGATGCGGCCCTCGCGCCGGGCGGCCAAGGCTTCGTTGGTAAGCATGAACGGTCCGGCGCAGGCCGTTGCCGCGAGCGAGCGCAGGATATGGACCGGCGAAACATAGGGCTCGGCGAAGGCCAGGCGTCGTCCGGAGAAAAGCTCCATGGCCGATCCGGCCAATCCGCAAGCCGTGATACCAACCGCAAACGCGTAAAGAACAAGCACAACGGGCTCCATGTTTACCAACCGTTTACCATGAAAACGCACAGTCGTGCCAACGCGCTGCAAGAGCCATGCCGCGCAGGCTGTGCCGCCGAAGGACAGGTGGGCGGATCGGGAAAGAGCGATGAGAGATGAAAGACGCAACGGCTGCCGAGAGCCCGGACTTCGAGGTCGTCAATTCGACCCTGATGAAGCGGGTCTTCTA
>NZ_RZSB01001355.1:0-617 GCF_004023285.1 Mesorhizobium sp. M2A.F.Ca.ET.067.02.1.1 | reverse complement strand
GATCCGCAGCCTGGAAGCGCAGGTCGCCGGCCTATCGGCGCATCTTTCCAGGCCCGGCACGCCGCTGCCCGAGTTCGAGGACATCAGTCCGCGCCTAAACGAGATCGAGAAGTCGCTGGCCGGCACGCGCGATTCCATTCTGAGCGTGGCGCGCGAGGCGGCCGAGAGCGCCGTCAAATCGCTCGCCGAGTCGACCTCCAGCACGGCGCAGACCAACGCGACCGCCGTTGCCGGCCTCGCCCAGGATCTGAAGACGCTCGAAGCGCTCACCCGCCGCTCCGACGAACGCAATTCGCGGACTTTCGAGGCAATCCACGACACGCTGCTCAAGATCGTCGACAGGCTGGGCTCGCTGGAAGCGACCGAGACCAGCGAGGCGGTCAGCGAGCTGGTCGATCCGCAACCGGCCAGCAAGCGCGGCGGCCGCGGCGGCAAGATCGCGGTGCAGGACGCGCCTTCGATGGATATCGACCAGCCGCTGCCGCTCACCGGAGACATGGCTAGCCTTGAAGGCCGCGCCGCGGAGATCATGCGCGACGAGCCGAGCGTACCGCGCACGCCCGCCGAGGCTGCTGCAGCAGCCGCCATGGCGGCGCTGGGACCGGATGCGGTCGGCG
>NZ_RZSB01001354.1:0-626 GCF_004023285.1 Mesorhizobium sp. M2A.F.Ca.ET.067.02.1.1 | reverse complement strand
GGTCTGCTGGTACTCGGGAGCATCGATGCCGCGCATGCGGATGCGCTCGGTCCCGAGCGTGATCGAATCGCCGTCATTGACGATCGCTGTGCCTTGCTCCTTGCGAGTCTCGAAGCGATCGAGCCGAGCCGCCACCAGGGTCAGCAACCCGAGCAAGAGGAAGGCCAGCCCATAGTCCAGCAGCTTGCGCCACAGGCTGCGCGGCGGGCTCGCCGCATAGCGCCGGCGCGGTCCTCGCGGCCCGAAACGGCTCATATGGCAAACAGTCTCTTAATCATTCGAACGTAGCTTAACGAACTGAAAGTCGCTGCGCGCAGAAATTGAAGTCCGTATGCCTTTGCTACGCTCGAACACAGCGGATAAATTCATTGTGGACCGCCGTAAACCGCACCGCAACAGCGATGTGGCGCGCGCGGTGCGCAAGACGCGCGACCGCCTTTCGCAACAGGCCGGCAGCCTCGACTTCGATCGCGAACTGCTGAAACTGCATGCGCGCGCCATGGTGGTCAGCGCGGTCGCCATCCCGCTGCTGGTGCTGGCGGTGGCGGCTCTCGGCCGGCTGGCGGGCCTGGACAACCAGATCACCATCTGGGCTCTGGCTATGCTGCTTTGCTACGCGATCGTCG
>NZ_RZSB01001353.1:0-626 GCF_004023285.1 Mesorhizobium sp. M2A.F.Ca.ET.067.02.1.1 | reverse complement strand
CTCCGGACCCATGCCATAGCGGAGGCCGACATTTTCGAAGCGGATCACGTTCGGCGACCTGAAACTTTCGGCGGCGACGCGCCACGATCTACATTAACAGACCATCGGCCGGCATGGTTAACCGGCGGTTAATTTTTCAACGATCGGTACTCGTCAAGGCCATTCCGGTGGGGAAGCGTTAACCAATTCCGTTTACGCAAAAGAAACGAAGACTGCACTGGTGCCGTAATGGCTGAGAATAGAACCGCGCGCCCCGTTTCCGGCGAAATCATGACCGGCCCGGCAACACATGCCGCGCCGGAGCGCGCCATGTCCAATGCGGCCGACATCGTCGATGCCGACTATGTGGTGCTGCCGCGTTTTGCCGCGCATCCGGAGCGGTCCCCGCCCCAGCCGCAGATCCCGCCGCCGCCGATCGAAGGCATGGGCATGCTGCGCAAGCCGGATGCCGCGCCGTCGCGGCCGTCGCGGGGCGGCCCAATGTTCTGGATCGCCGGCGTCGGCATAGCACTTGCCTCTTTCTGGGTGTCGGGCGGTCATGCGCTGTTGCGGCAAAGCCCCTTTTGGACGACCGCCGGGCCGGCGAGCGCGCTCCCCATTTCGGGCGTGACGTCGCGCATCGATGC
>NZ_RZSB01001352.1:0-627 GCF_004023285.1 Mesorhizobium sp. M2A.F.Ca.ET.067.02.1.1 | reverse complement strand
GGCACCGCTTCATGCAGCGCCAGCAGAAGATTTCCGCCGCGCAGTTGGCCAAGAAAGTCGGCAAGCGCCTGCCGGTGCTGGTCGACGAGGCGCATGGCGCGTCCGGCAAAGGCCGCACCAAATACGACGCGCCGGAGATCGACGGCTCGGTCCACATCCAGTCGCGGCGGCCGCTGCGCGCCGGCGAGATCGTCACCGTCAAGATCGACCGCGCCGACGCTTACGATCTTTACGGATCGGCCGTCTGATCGTCCTCCAAAGCGAAGGCACACCGAATGAGAAAGGGCGCCGCGCGGCGCCCTTTCCTTTTTGACACCAGTAACTTGCAGCTTACTGCGGCAGCTTGTCGTCGACGCCCTTGACGTAGAAATTCATGCCGAGCAGCGTGCCGTCATCGGCGACTTCGCCGTCCTTCAGCCACGGCGAGCCGTCCTGCTTGGAGACCGGTCCGGTAAAGGGGTTCCAGCCGCCGGCGATCTTCTTCGTGGTCGCCTCCGCCATAGCCTTCACGTCGTCAGGCATGTTGGTGAAGGGCGCGAGCTTTACGGCGCCGTCCTTGATGCCGAGCCACACATTGTCCGGCTTCCAGGTGCCGTCGAGCGCGGCCTGCACGCGGCTGATGTAGTA
>NZ_RZSB01001351.1:0-628 GCF_004023285.1 Mesorhizobium sp. M2A.F.Ca.ET.067.02.1.1 | reverse complement strand
CCAACGATTGGAACGAGAAGATGGGCGCGTCGCTGCGCTATCCCGCCGATCACGCCGCTTTCCTGAAACGCTGCCACGACGAGGGCCAGACGAGGCCGACGCCACTTCTCCTGCAATACGGCCCTGGCGACTTCAACTGCCTGCACCAGGACCTTTACGGCGCGCTCGCCTTTCCGCTGCAGGTGGCGATCCTGTTGTCCGAGCCCGGCGAGGATTTCACCGGCGGCGAATTCGTGCTCACCGAACAGCGCCCGCGCATGCAAAGCCGCGCCGAGGTGGTGCCGCTGAAACGCGGCGACGCGGTAGTATTTGCGGTGCACAACCGACCGGTGCAGGGCACGAAGGGATATTACCGGGTGAATCTCAGACACGGAGTCAGCCGGTTGAGATCAGGACGGCGGCATACAGTCGGAATTATCTTCCACGACGCGAAGTAGGGCGCAGCGCCGTTCCTCGCCCCCGCCGAGGCGGGGGAGAGGTGTCCGCGAAGCGGACGGAGAGGGGGTCTTCGTAGGGCGCTCCCCCTCTCCGTCTCGGCTTCGCCGAGCCACCTCTCCCCACTTCGTGGGGGCGAGGAACCTTCATCCTGCGGCGCTTCTGCCTCTTCCCCTGCCGCCCTCATTCGCGT
>NZ_RZSB01001350.1:0-629 GCF_004023285.1 Mesorhizobium sp. M2A.F.Ca.ET.067.02.1.1 | reverse complement strand
CAGCCGATTGCCCGGCAGGTCGCTGCGTTCGGTCAGCCAAGCCAGCGCCACCGACAGCGCGATGGCGATCGGCACGGTGACGATGACGAGGAGCACCGTGTTGATCAGCAACTCGCCGACGCGCGGGCGGAAGATCAGCGCCACCACCGTATCCCAGCCGGTCTGGATCGCGATCCAGACGATGAAGCCGAGAGGCAGCAGCGCGATGAGCGAGATCAAAGCCGCGGCGAGCGTGATCCACGACATGGCCCGGCGCTTCTTCATTCCGGCCGCCGGCAGCGCGGAAGCCGTGAGGTGGATCGCGGACGCCATCAGTCGGAATAGGCCGCCCGGAAGCGACGTGATGAACCGCGGCCGCGGCCGCAAACGCAGATGATCGTCATCGACGAGGCCATCTCCAAAACAAAAGCGCTCCCACGGAAGCGAGTTCCCGCGGGAGCACGGTCGCTTGCCCTTTTAGGACGAACGCGAACTAAAGCAAGCCGGCTTGCGTCATCAGGTCGATGACCTTCTTGGAATTCAGCGTCGCCGGATCGATTTTCGGCGCCTGCAGGTCGGCCAGCGGCACCAGCTTCGGGTTGGACTGGGCATCCTTGCCGACCGCATATTCATACGACGTGCCCGTTTTC
>NZ_RZSB01000134.1:0-10368 GCF_004023285.1 Mesorhizobium sp. M2A.F.Ca.ET.067.02.1.1 | reverse complement strand
TGTCGACCTTGCCCGCAGGAGCGGTCACGGCCGGCTGATTGACGTTGTCGGAACCGTAATGGTCGCTGCCGGCAAAAGCGCCGCTCGTGGCGATGAGGAGGGCAGCAGCGGCAAAAGCAATCTTGTTCATTTCAGGTACTCCAGATCTCAAAAGTCGTGTCCGTCTAGTGGCGTGCCGTGATGGAAATTCGCGTCGCTCGGACCTCCCCGAGATGGGTCGGCCCTGTTGCCATTTCCAATCACGTAAAGTTGTGAACCGAACCGTTCGGTTCGATCTTGAAATTGCATGGAAGGCTAAGCGGCCAGACTCTTATCGTTTCATATCAATAGGTTACGGCGATCACCCGTCGAGATGCCAATCTGACGGGACCTGCCAGCGTTCACCATGGCTACACTAACCGTCAAACATTAATTGAACCGAACGGTTCGGTTTTATCACTTGCACGACCGGGCAAGCGGCCCCGCAGGCATCATGACCGGGATGGCGGCCGCCGGGAAACCGCGTTTGCCTTGCGGGCGGATCGATACTATCGGTTGCCTCAGGGAACCAATTCGGACGCCGCCCGCCACCCTCGGCGAAGGTCGGCGCCGTTGGGAGGAAACAGCGAACGAACGATGCGGCTGCTGCTTGTCGAGGACAATCGCGAACTGGCCGATTGGCTGAGCAAGACGCTGCGCCAGGCGAGCTATGTCGTCGACGTCGTGCATGACGGCGAGGATGTCGAGCATGCCTTGGCCGCCGGCGATCACGCTCTGATCATCCTCGACCTTGCCTTGCCCCGCATGGGCGGAATGGAAGTGCTGAAAAGGCTGCGGGCGCGCGGCAACCCGGTGCCGGTGATCGTGCTCACAGCCAATGCCAGCCTCGACGGCCGGGTCAAGGGCCTCAACGAAGGCGCCGATGACTATCTGGCCAAACCCTTCCAGATCGAGGAGCTGGAGGCGCGCATCCGCGTGCAGCTGCGCCGCGCCAACGACCGCACCGCGCCGGTCATTTCCTGCGGCGACCTCGTCTTCGACACCAACACCCGCCTGTTCTCGCTTGCCGGCGCGACGCTGTCGCTGACGCCGCGCGAGCACGCGGTGCTGGAACAGTTGGTCGTCAAGGCCGGACGCACGGTGAGCAAGGCGGCGCTCTCGGCGGCGATCTACGACTTCGACACCGACGCCGACCCAAGCGCCATCGAGATCTACGTGCACCGGCTGCGCAAGAAGCTCGAGGCATCGCGCGTCCAGATCGCCACCTTGCGCGGCCTCGGCTACCTCTTGCGTCACGACGATCCGGCGCCATGAGAATCGGCAGTCTTCGGATCGGCAGCCTTCGGATCCAATTGCTGGCTTGGGTGGTGCTGCCGCTGGCCGGTTTGGCCGCCATCAATCTGTGGACCAGCCAGCGCAACGCCCTGGCGACGGCGGACCTCGTCACCGACCGCATGCTGGTAGGCTCGGCGCGCGCCATCGCAGAGCAGGTGGCGATGGCCGACGGCGTGCTCGACGCCATCGTGCCGCCGGCGGCGATCGAGATGTTCGACACAGGCGACCGCGACAGCGTCTATTATCGCGTCGAGACCGCCGGCGGACGGTTGCTGACCGGCTACCCCGACCTGCCCGTGGCGTCGGAGCGGAACAGCATCGAAGCCTCCTATCGCGATCATCCGCTGCGCCTAGCAACGCTCAGCCATGCGGTGATCGGCGCCGGCGCGGATTCGCCCATCAAGGTCACGGTCGGCGTCACGCTCGCCGGCCATGACGCGATGGTGAAGCGGCTGTGGCTCAGCGCCTTCGCCCAGCAGCTTGCCTTGGTGGCTATTGCCGGCGTGTTCGTGCTGCTCGGCCTGCGCCGCGGGCTGGCGCCGCTGATCCGGCTGCGCGACGCCGTGCGTTCGCGCAGCCGCAGCGATCTCGAGCCGGTCGAGGTTCCGGGCGCGCAGAGCGAGATCCGGCCGCTGATCGAAGCGCTCAACGCCTATATGCAGCGCGTGCGGGCGCAGATGGCGGCGCAGCGGCGCTTCATCGCCAATGCCGCGCACCAGCTGCGCACGCCGCTGGCGCTCTTGTCGACACAGGCAAGCTATGCGTTGCGGGAGACCAAGGCCGACCGGCGCCAGGAGGCGCTGGTGGCGCTGCAGACGAGTTCCGGCAAATTGGCGCGGTTGGCCGAACAGCTGCTTACGCTGTCGAGAGCGGAACCCGGCAGCCGGCGGCCGCGCGCCGACCGTATCGACCTCACCGAAGCCGCCCGCCAGGTGCTGGAAGCGCAGGCGCCGGCGGCGATCAAGCGCGATATCGACCTCGGCCTCGATGAGAACGGACCGGTGCCGGTGATCGGCGACGGCACGATGCTGCGCGAGATGATCGTCAACCTGGTCGACAATGCTCTGCGCTATTCCAGGCCAGGCGGCAGCGTCACCGTGAGGCTCGCCGCCTTGGATGGCGAGGCGGTGCTCATGGTGAGCGATGCCGGTCCGGGAATCCCACCTGAAGAGCGGGAGCATGTCTTCGAGCGCTTCTACCGCCTCGCCGGCGCGACCGAGGAAGGCAGCGGCCTCGGCCTGGCGATCGTGCGCGAGGTGGTCGAGAATGCCGGCGGCAGCGTCACGCTTGGCGATGCCGCCGGCGGCGGGCTCAAGGTCGAGGTACGGCTGCCGCTGGCGTGAGGCCACTGGCCGCGTCAGTGTTCCGATTCTTCGTCCGGCAGTTCGAGCGTACGACCCGCATAAAGAATCCGCAGGATGATCACTTTGTCATCCACGATTTCAAACGCGATCGTCGCGCGCCGGCGCCACCCCACCGTACGCAAACCCGGGGCGATCTCGTCATGACGCATGCCACGCTCCGGAAATGTCGCGAAGTCGAGGCAATAGTCGATGAGACCTCCGACAAAGCGCAATGCCGTTTCCACGCCGGCTTTAGGCGCCAATTGGTTCAGCAGTTCGGCAATGTCTCGCTCGGCGGCAGCGTGGAACCTGACGTGGTACTTCATGCACCGGAGCGCGGTTTGGCGGCGATCGCGTTGATGTGCTCAGAGAGATTGCGGCGCAGCTGTTCGGCCGTCAACAGCTTCTCGGGACGGGCGCGCGCATCCCGCATTATCGGCACGACTTCCTCGCGCAGCCAACGTTCAACCGCCGCATCACGCGCCGCAAGCGTGCGCAAGCCATCACGGATGACCTCGCTTTCGGTGGCGTATTCGCCCGAGGCCACCTTGTCTTTCACCATCTGCGCCATTTCGAGCGGCAGTGTGATCGTCAGGGGTTGGGAGTTTCGCATGACCGTCTCCTCGATGCCCCTTGATATAGCACTGGTGCATGACTTTGTCATACACTTTAGGCAAGGCCGCACACCAAACATCGAACCATGATGGTGTGCGGCGATCGATCACGTCCCCTGCTCGTTGAATGGCGCCGGGCGCCACTTCACCACATAGTTCTCGAAGCGGGTGATCAGGAACTCCACCACCAGCGCCATCACCGCCAGGATGATCATGGCCGCGAAGACGCCATTGGCGTTGAAGGCGCCCTGCGCGGTGGAGATCAGGAGGCCCATGCCCTGCTTGGCGCCGAGGAACTCGCCGACGACCGCGCCGACAAGGGCGAAGCCGAACGAGACATGCAGGCTGGCGAGGATCCAGCTCATCGCCGAAGGAATGATGACCGATCTCGTGATCTGCATCGGCGAGGCGCCGAGGATCTGGGCGTTGGCGATCATCGCCCTGTCGGCCTCGCGCACACCCTGAAAGGCGTTGGCGAAGACGACGAAGAACACCATGACGACGGCCAGCGCCACCTTGGACGCCATGCCGAGGCCAAGCGCGATGATGAAGACCGAGCCCAGCACCACGCGCGGCACCGAGTTGGCGATCTTGATGTAGATCGAGAAGACATCCGCCAGCAGCTTGTTGCGGCCGAGGATGATGCCCGCCACGATGCCGCCGACCGCGCCGATGGCAAAGCCGAGGAACGTTTCCTCCAGCGTCACATAGATCTGCAGCCAGAGCGGCCCCTGAGAAGTGCCCTCGGTGACCCAGGACCAGATCTGCTCCCATATCCCCGACGGGCTGGAGAAGAAGAACGGGTCGATGATGCTGTAATCGGCGCAAAGTTCCCACAGGCCAAGGAAGACGACGAGGATCGCAAGCCGCAGGCCGATAACCAAGGCATGGCGCTTGCGCAGCCGCACCCTCGCCTGCGCTTCGGCGGCGACGATCGAGGTCGCGCGGATGGCAGCCTGTTCGGTAGGAGAGATGGCGGTCATGCTGTTTCCCCTTTCAATGGCCGGTCTGAAAGCCACGGCTCTGGCCGAGCTGCACTTCCTCGCGCAGATCGTTCCAGATCACCTTGGCGATCTCGATGAATTTCGGGTCGTAACGGATGTCGGCCATGACGCGGGGGCGCGGCAGGTCGATACGGTAGACGCTCTTCACCGTGCCCGGACCGGCGGTCAGCACATAGACCTTGTCGGCCAGCGCCACCGCTTCCTCCAGATCATGCGTGACGAAGACGACGGAGGATTTGAGTCCCGACCACAGGCCCAGCAACTCGTCCTGCATGGCGGTGCGGGTCTGCATGTCGAGCGCGCTGAACGGCTCGTCCATCAGCAGGATCTTGGGCTGGTTGATGAAGGTCTGGGCCAGCGCCACGCGCTTGCGCATGCCGCCCGAGAGCTGGTGCGGGTAATGCTTCTCAAAGCGTGAAAGGCCGACGCGGCCGATCCAGTCGCGCGCCTTCTCATAGGCTTGCGCCTTCGGCGTGCCACGGAAGAGCGGACCGGCAGCGACATTGTCGATGACGCTGCGCCAGGGAAACAGTGCATCGGCCTGGAAGACGAAGCCGATGTCGCGGCTGATGTCGGTGACCGGATTGCCCATGACGCGGACATTGCCGGTCGTTGGACGCAAGAGACCGGTGACGAGGTTGAGCGTGGTCGACTTGCCGCAGCCGGTCGGGCCGACGACGCAGGCGAACTCGCCGCGCGCCACCGTCATGGTGAAATCGCGGATCGCCGTCATCATGTGGCCGTCCGGCGTGACGAAGCGCAGCGTCACATCGTCGATGGCTATAGCGGCATCGGCCGGCGGCGCGGCGGGAGACAATTTCTCCGCCGCCATGGTCTGCGATTGCATGGCACACTCCTGTGGTGGTGATGCGAGAATGGCGGCTCGGGCCGGTGGCCTGCTCGCCGGCATCTCAAGGCGCAGCTGCCGGATTGATTCAGGCAGCCGGCGCAAGTCCTTGTTTTCAGGGCGGACGGGTCCGTCCGCCCTCGCCTGCCAGCGCCTACTTGGCCGCGTCCACGAACTCGGTCGTGTAGGTCTTGGAAAGGTCGATCTGCTTGCCCTGCAGGCTCTTGGAGAAGGTCGACAGAACCTTGAGCACCGTCTGAGGACCATCGGCCGGCATGCGGCCGTCCGGCGTGAACTGCGCCTTGCCGCCGGCGAGGCCCTGCACATAGAGGTCCTTGTTGCCGGCGTAATAGTCCTTCGGCATCTTGTCGGCGATCTCCTCGGCCGAATGGCCGGCGATGAACTTCATCGTCTTGACGAAGGCGTTGGCAAGCTTCTGCGCCTCGTCCTTGTGCTCCTCAAGCCAGCTCGACTGCACATAGAAGGAGGCCGCCGGATAGTCGCCGCCCAGCGCTTCCTTGGTCTTCTCGGGCGTGCGCATGTCGACCAACACCTTGGCCTCACCGGTCTGAAGCAGCTTGGCGATGGTCGGCTCGGTGGTCATGCCGGCCTGGATCTGGTCCTGCTTGACCGCGGCGATGAAGGTGTTGCCGGCGCCGACCGGAAGCAGCGTGTAGTCGCCCGGCTTCAAGCCGTTGCGGACCGCGAGATACTGTGTGAGGAAATCGGTCGAGGAACCAAGGCCGGTAACGCCGAGCGTCGCGCCCTTGAAGTCAGCCGGCGACTTGATCTCCGGATGCTTGGCCGAGACCAGCTCGACCTCGCCCGGCGCCTGGCTGAACTGCACGATCGACTGGATGTATTTGCCCTTCGACTGCAGGTCGACGGTGTGATCGTAGAAGCCGACGACGCCCTGCACGGCGCCGGCCAGCAATTCGTTCTCGGCCTCGACGCCCGCGCGGGAGTTGACCAGCTCGACATCGAGCCCTTCATCCTTGAAATAGCCGAGCTGCTGGGTGAGCACGGCCGGCAGATAGATCTGCTTCTCCATGCCGCCGACGATGATGGTGATCTTGTCGGCAGCCGAGGCCGCCGATGCGCCAGCGCCAAGCATGGCAAGCGTCAGCGCCACTGAGCGCAGCGCGCGTTTAGAGATGAAACCGGTCACGTAACTTCCTCCACCTAAGCGACGCGCCGCGCCGCATTTCCTCCTGCCGGCCGCTCCCAGGCCCGCTCATGTGGCGAACGCCACGAAACCGTCATGGCATGGCCAAGCTTTCAGCTGGCTTTCAGCCGTTTACAGGGCAATTGCTCAAGTTTCGTATTTGAAACCGGAGTGTTCAACTGCCAGCGCCGGCGCCGCCCCTCATTGCCCTGCCGGGCATTTCTCCCCGTGAACGGGGAGAAATAGGCTGGCCGCAACGCGCGCTCCTTCTCTGCAGGTCGGCGATTGTCGAAATCCTCAGCGCGAGCGTCCTTCTCCCCGTTTTACGGGGAGAAGATGGCGGCAGCCAGATGAGGGGCGGCGCCGGCGCTTGACGGAAAAGTGCAGAACAGACTTCAGGCACTGGGCCGAACTCCTTCGCACCTTACACGCCACCTAAGCCGAGCACATCGCGCACGTCGTATTCGCCGGGCGGCCGCCGGGCAATCCAGAGCGCCGCCGCGATGGCGCCGCGCGCGAACATCGAGCGATCGCCGGCGGCATGCGAAAGCGTGAGCGTCTCGCCTTCGGCAAGGACGCTCACGCTGTGCTCGCCGACGATGCCGCCGCCGCGCAGCACGGCAAAGCCGATCTCGCCGGCACCGCGCGGACCAACTAGGCCGTCGCGGGCGCGCCTGGCCACATCGTCCAGTTCAATGCCACGTCCGCGCGCAGCCGCTTCGCCCAGCATCAGCGCCGTGCCCGACGGCGCGTCGACCTTGAAGCGATGATGCGCTTCGAGGATTTCGATGTCGCAGTCATCATGCCCAAGCGCCCTCGCGGCCTGCTCGACCAGGCCGGTCAGCATATTGAGGCCGAGCGAATAGCTGCCGGAGCGCACGATGGCGATTGTCTTTGCCGCTTCGGCGATTGCGGCCAACTCCGAGGCGGTGAAACCGGTTGAGCCGATCACCAGCGCCGGACCGCTGCGCGCGGCGCAGGCTTTGGCCAGTTCGGCGGACGCCGCGGGCGTGGTGAAGTCGATCACCACGTCGGCAAGCGAAAGCGCCTCGTCGCGCTCGACCAATCCCTCGCCCATGCTGCCCGGCCGATGGAAGCGCGCGACAAGCTCCAGCCGCGGATCGGCGGCGACGGTCTCCGCCATCTGCCGTCCCATGCGGCCGAGCGCACCGGCGATGGCAATTTTCAGCGGTTGCGGCATGGCGATCCTGTCGAAAATCCGAGTCGTGACAATCCTCTAGCACGCCGCCTTGGCAAATTGATTCAAACGACTGCGGGCCGCGACATGCGGGCGATACGAGGGCGAACTATACGCGAATGTGAAGCGCCACACTCATCATCGCTGACGCGACATGCTAATTTAGCGCCTGTGTCCGGCTGCGCCCGGACCAAGTCCGAGGGGGACGCTCATGCTGCGGCCAGTGCACGCCCTGGTTCTTTCCTGCCTCGCCTTGACGCCCATCGCCGGGGCGGCCCTGGGAGCGCAGGCGTCTTCCGAAAAATCCGACGACGCGGCCAAAAAGGCTGCGGACGATGCGGCGAAGAAAGCCGCGCTTGCCGAAGCGATCAGCGTCTGCGACCGTGGCGCTTCCGTGCCGCTCGATCCTGAAGCCAAGGCGCCGCCTGTCCAATATGGCGCGCTCTTTCCGCAAGACTTCGATCTCACCAAGCTCAAAACCCTGGCCGACAAATGCCAGGCGGCGATGCTCGGCGCGCCACAGGAAAAGCGGCTGACGCTTGAATGGCTGCGGGTCCAGGTCGCGCTCAATCAGCCGGGGCTTGCCTTTCTCCTGCCGCAGATCAAGCTCATCGCCGAAGGCGGCAGTCCCGAGGCGAATTATCTGCTCTACGAGGTCTACTCGGTGCATCGGCGCGACGGCGCCGACGCCGGTCCGCTACCTGTCTCGCGCGACATGGCGCTCGAAGCCTTGCAGAAGGCAGGCGCTGCCGGCCATCTCACGGCGCTCGAGACGCTGCTGCGTCAGTATATCGATGGGCCGCTGCTGCGCCGCGATGCGCACAAGGTGGTCGAGACCGCGCAACGCGTCATCGACGCGCCGGCCCAGGGCCAATCGCCCGGCGAATGGGACAGCCAGTTCCGTGCCGCCATGCCGCTGCTGATTGCGCGGACGACGCTGGAGAACGACGGCTTTGCCGCCGAGGAGCAGCACAAGGCTTTTCAGGCCGTTGCTGCGGATACCAAGGCCGGCACTGGCGGGCCCGAAGCGTCGGTGCTCGCTTATATCAAAGCGCTGCGGCTCGGCCGAGGCACACAGCAGGACGCGGCGAAGGCAAGGCAATTGCTGGAAGCGCGCGTCGCCAACGATCAATATGCCATACCGATGCTGGCCGACATGCTGGCCAAGGGCGAAGGCGGGCCAGCCGACGGCAAGCGCGCTATCGCCATGCTGCGTGCCGCCTCCAAAAACGTCGCCGGCGCCGGGCCAATGCTCGCCGGCCTGCTGCTCGACGGCAAATTCGTCGGCCGCCAGCCGCGCGAGGCGATCCGGTTGCTCAATGCCCCGTGGGACCTCGACGCCAGCATCAGGCTGGCGAAGCTGCTTCCCGACTATGACGGCTTTCAGATCGACCATCCGGACCAGCTCGTCGAGCGCCTGAGCGACGCCGCCGAGGCCGGCGAACCAGGTGCTGCGCTGGCGCTGGCGCGGCTGCAGCTGTCGGACGATCAGCGGTTCAAGAACGAGGATGTGGCGCGCGCCATGCTGAAGCCGCTGGCGGACGCGGGCGACCGCGACGCGCTCTGGCTCTACGCCTCGACGCAATATGCCAACCTCGATTCGACCAGCTATCGCCCGTCGCGCCGCGACGACGGCCTGAGCGACGATCAACTGAAGGTC
Source organism: Mesorhizobium sp. M2A.F.Ca.ET.067.02.1.1 (assembly GCF_004023285.1). Taxonomy (NCBI): domain Bacteria; kingdom Pseudomonadati; phylum Pseudomonadota; class Alphaproteobacteria; order Hyphomicrobiales; family Phyllobacteriaceae; genus Mesorhizobium; species Mesorhizobium sp. M2A.F.Ca.ET.067.02.1.1. The sequence continues at coordinate 1,223 of NZ_RZSB01000134.1, read as the reverse complement.
CTGATCGACGAAGGCGAGGCCAAGAAGCAACAGCAGGCCTATCTCCTGCACGCGAATCTTTTGCGCAAGGGCGTGGTCTATCCGCAGGACGACCAGAGGGCGACGACCATGCTGATCAACGCCGCCAATCTCGGCAGCGTCGAAGCGATGGTGCTGCTGGGCGATGCCTATGACGATGGTCTCGGCGTCGACAAGAACCCGCGCGAGCGGCTGCATGCCTGGCGCGAGGCGGCGCGGCTCGGCTCGCTCAAGGCCAAGAGCAAGCTCGCCAACGCCTTCACCTTCGACAGTTTCGACCATCTGATGACGCTGCGCGAAGGCATCACCGATCGCATCGCCCTTTACAATGACGGCATCGGCAGGATGGGCGTCGGTGTGTTCGGCGCCAACGACGCCGGCATTGAGCTGAGCGGCCTCTTTTCCGGACCGGCCTCCAGCGCCGGAAGCGCGGCGATCGCGGGCGCGGTGATGGATGCATTTCGCGAGGCGCCGGCCGGCCTCGACGACCAGAACCTTGTCGGCATCGGCAAGGCGCTGCCCGACGAGGTCCGCGTCGCCATCGAGACGACGCTGAAGAGCGAAGGTTTCTATACGGGCGAGCCGAAGGGCTATTTCGGCCCCGACGCGCGCAAGGCGCTCGCCGCCTGGGTCGATGCGAAGGGTCCGCTTGGCGACCCTCCCCGCCCGCAAACCACGGCGGAGCAGCAGGCCGCGCCGGCTCCCGGCGGTCTCGACGCGGACGTCGTCAACCGCATCCGCGACAAGGTCTTTGCCCAGGCGCAGGCCGCCAAGACCGACAAGCAGAAGCTTGCCGCCATCAAACAGCTCGGCATTCTGGCCCGCTACGGCGACCTGCCCTCGCGCTGGGTACTGGTGCGCAACTACCATCAGGCAAGGGCCATTCGCTCGGTCGTCACGCCGGACGAGATCACCCGCTACGCGCTGGACATCCTGGTGTCGAAGCCCGAGGGCGTCGAGAAGCCGGAATTCGAGTTCATCTTCGACCTGACGCAGATCGCGCAGGACCGGAAATCGAAGGCGGTCGGCGGCGCCACTCTGCAGGCGATCCGCGACGATCCGCGCCTGCAAGACCCGCTGACGCTCGGCGCCATGATGGGCCAGTTCGCCTTCGCGCCGGATGCCTGCGACTCCGTGCTTGCTGCTGCGAAGAAAGCCGGTGTCGACGGCGTCGGCTCGGAGGGATGCGACGAGGACACGCGTAC
>NZ_RZSB01001349.1:0-631 GCF_004023285.1 Mesorhizobium sp. M2A.F.Ca.ET.067.02.1.1 | reverse complement strand
GAAGTCGTGCTGATCTCCAAGAAGGCCGACAATGACAATGTGCGCTGGGTGTTCCTCGACATCGGCAAGTTCGGCGGTCTCGCCGAGACGATGGACGAGGCGATCCGCTATCCGCTGGTCACCCGCCATGACGGCTCGGAGACCGCGCCTTGCGTGCTCGCCGGCCCGACCTGCGATTCGGCCGACGTGATGTATGAGAAGACGCCTTATCCGCTGCCCTTGTCGCTGACCATCGGCGACGAGGTGCTGATCGAAGGCACCGGGGCCTACACGACCACCTACTCGGCGGTCGCCTTCAACGGCTTCGAGCCTCTCCGATCCTACGTGATCTGAGCCGTTCGCAAGAACCGCTCAGATCGACCGGCGCGGGCGCCTGTCGCCCGCCCAGGCTCGCTTGTGGAACAGATCTCCGCTCGTGAAGGATCGCGGATATGGAATACCTGATCAAATCGGCCATCGCGGCCACCGAAATTGCCCCCTCGTCCGGACCGTCGGATGAGCTTTTCTCCGCGGGGGAGAAGAGCCCGATTGCGGAAGTGCTTCGTGGCGCATTTTCTTACGGCGAACCGGTTTCCACTTCGCCTGAAAATGCGCTGGCGCCCTCCCTTGCCCTGCGGGCACAGGCTGGCTC
>NZ_RZSB01001348.1:0-632 GCF_004023285.1 Mesorhizobium sp. M2A.F.Ca.ET.067.02.1.1 | reverse complement strand
GCCGAACCGGAGACATCCAGCGCCGGCACGAGTCGCTTGATCTGCTCGACATTCATCAGTTCGGCGTCGACGCCGAGATGGCGCATGGCGTTGCCGCGCCTTGCATAATCGTCGAGCTGGGCAGGGGTGTGCGCAAGGTTAAGGCAGCCGCGCTGCGAGAACATGACGTTGTAGTTGAGGTCGTGCGAGAGGTTCTCCCACAGCTTCATCGAATGCTCGTAGAAGCGGGTGTTCTGGGGCAAGAGGTAGTTCGAGCGCACGGCGGTGGTGTTGCGGCCGACATTGCCCGAGCCCAGCCAGCCTTTTTCCAGCACGGCGACGTTGGTGATGCCGTGTTCCTTGGCAAGGTAATAGGCGGTCGAAAGACCGTGGCCGCCACCGCCGATGACGATCACATCGTAGGAAGCCTTGGGGTCAGGCTTGCGCCAGGCGGGCTTCCAATCCTTGTTGCCGGCCAGCGCATTCTTGAGCAGCGAAAAGGCTGAATACTCCGCCATTCTTCCTATCGTCCTTATGATGCGAGGCGGCAGACTATAGAGCAGGCGGGAAGCGCAAAGCCAAGATTGCGCCATCGCTTTTCGACAGGCCGACTCCGCTCGACGCGACCGGGACGGCTTGCCGCTCGATAGACC
>NZ_RZSB01001347.1:0-637 GCF_004023285.1 Mesorhizobium sp. M2A.F.Ca.ET.067.02.1.1 | reverse complement strand
CTTTCTTACCGCCGGCCTTCCCGGCTAAAGCATGTCTCCCGAAAGTGGGAACCGGTTTCGGGATATAGACATGCGTAAAATCAAAAACCTAAAGCGCATGGAGCGAGTCTGAAAGATCGCGACGCGCTTTAGGCGCTCGCTTGACGAGAATCGAATCCGTGGCTCCTTGGAGTCGCGAAAGGCCTCTGGCGCCCGACAAAGAGCGGCCGTGGCGACCTTCCGCATCATAGCCCGGTTAGGGCCCTTCCTTCGAGGCGTTCCGGACAGCGGACCCGCCGTGATCATCATGTAGCATTTTTGTTACATGCGACGTCGAATTGAACGCAGCCTCCAATTAATCATCCGACCGTTGACCTGGATCAACCGAGCATCTCTCCACGGCTGTCATTGCTGCAGCGCACCACATTGGAATTCCATGGAGAGATATTATGGTGAGAAACTGGGTTGGGCAGTGGCGGGGGATCGCAGTTGCCGCAGCGCTTGTCGTGGCAGGGATGCAGCAGGCCACGGCGGCGGACATACAATCCGTGACACAGAACGAGCCGCCTGTAGCAGCATCGGGTCCCTGGCAGATTCGCCTGCGCGCCTTGGGCGTGATCACGGACGACAAGGGCAACGTCAACGGAATCCCCGGCTC
>NZ_RZSB01001346.1:0-637 GCF_004023285.1 Mesorhizobium sp. M2A.F.Ca.ET.067.02.1.1 | reverse complement strand
CCACCCGAGCCTGCAGGTCGCTGGTGTCGCCATTATCGCCATCGATATCAGACCCGCCGCGGGCAACACCCTCGGCGGTGATCGTCGGACCGTATTTCGCCCGCGCCGCATCGACCAGCGAGGCCGCGGCGTCGATATCGCTGTTGGCCATATGGACACGCGGATTGTTCTGCCTGGCAAGCCCGATCGCGTCGTCCAGCGACCGCGGCAGGGCGGCCGAGACATCGGCCGGCCGCGATGGGCTGGTCAGCGGCTTGCCGACATTCTTGAAGAAGCGGATCTTGGCCGCCTCGAGTTCTTCGGTTGCCTCCTGCATCCGCGCCTTGGCGGCAAAAAGGCGTTCCTCGGCCTGCTGCCGGTCGGCGTCGTTGAGCGCGCCGCCCGCGATGCCTTGCTTGATGTCGCTGAGAATGGACTGATGGAAGCCAAGGTTCTTCTTGGCCTCGGCCACGATCGACGCCTGCAGCATGTATTCCAGATAGTCCTGGACGACCGCGAGCCCGATGAACTCGGACCGCTCCAGAACCCTGAAGGAAGCTCCGTCGACCCGCGAGGCCTGGCGGTTCAGCTCAGCCCGCCTTGCGCCGCTGTCGTAAAGCGTCTGCGAGACGGTGAGGTCGGCCTCGTTCGGATAGAG
>NZ_RZSB01001345.1:0-655 GCF_004023285.1 Mesorhizobium sp. M2A.F.Ca.ET.067.02.1.1 | reverse complement strand
TGTCAATATAGACGGCCTCAAGCTCAATTCAGGCGCGCTTACCGCCGATGGCCAGGCGAGCCTTGCCGACGGCAAGCTGGCCGCCGGCATCAGAGGCGCGTTGAGCGATGTTTCGGGGCTCTCGAAGGACGCCAAGGGCGCCATCGCTTTCGCCCTCAACGCGCAAGGCCCGGTCGCCGCGCCCGACCTGTCGATGACGGTGGACAGCGACCGGCTCCTCGTGGCGGCGCGCGAGATCACCGGACTGAAGCTGACGGCCACCGGCAAGGCCGATGCCGCTAATCCGGCAGCCAATGTGCAGCTCACCGGCATTGTCGCCGGGCAGAATTTGCAAGGCAGCGCCGTGCTCGCCACGACCAATGGCAGCCGAGCGATCAACGGGCTTCTGCTGTCGCTCGGACCGAACAAGATTTCCGGCGATCTCGCGCTCGACGATGCTTTCGTGCCGGTCGGCACCGTTTCGCTCGACCTGCCAGATATCGGACCGCTCGCCGCGCTGGCCTTGGAAAAGGCCGAAGGCAATGTGCGCGGCACGATCGCCTTTACCAAGGCGGCCAACGGGCCGAATGTCGCGGTCAAGGCGAACACCTCGGAGATCAAGCGCGGCGATCTTTCCGCCAGGAATGTCGCCATCAACGCGCAGATCGCGAACTAT
>NZ_RZSB01001344.1:0-667 GCF_004023285.1 Mesorhizobium sp. M2A.F.Ca.ET.067.02.1.1 | reverse complement strand
TGACAGGACGGCCCGCGTCATCCGCGAGATCAGCCCCGATGTGATCGCCCTGCAAGAAGCCGACAATCGCTTCGGCGACAGGGCCGGGCTGCTCGATCTCGCTCGCCTGGAACTGGAGACGGGACTCGTGCCGGTGCCGGTCTCGGGCAACGGCAAGGGGCATGGCTGGCGCGGCAATGTGCTCCTGTTCAAACGCGGCACCGTACGCGACGTCCACCAACTCAAGCTGCCGGGACTGGAGCCGCGCGGCGCGCTGGTCGCCGAGATCGATCTTGACGAGAAACGGTCGCTGCGCGTGATCGCCGCCCATCTCGGCCTTTTGCGCCGCTCGCGCTCCGAACAGGCCCGGGTCGTGCTCGACATCATGAGCAGCGCCGATGAAAGGCCGACGCTGCTGCTCGGCGACCTCAACGAATGGCGGCTCGGCAACCGCTCGGCGCTGAACACACTGCACACGACCTTCGGGCCGACGCCGCCGGCGGTGCCGACCTTCCCGTCGGGCCTGCCGGTGCTGGCGCTCGACCGCATCATGGGCAATCGGCACGGTTTGGTTTCAGGCGTCGAGGCGCATGACACGCCGCTGTCGCGCGTCGCCTCCGACCATCTGCCGCTGACGGCTTTCGTGCATCTGTAGATTGCCGCCGACGACGGTCAGCCGGTATACGGC
>NZ_RZSB01001343.1:0-668 GCF_004023285.1 Mesorhizobium sp. M2A.F.Ca.ET.067.02.1.1 | reverse complement strand
AGATCGAACGGCGCAGGACCTGGAAGTAGCGCCGGCGCTTTTCCTCGCCCCCGCCGAGCCGCGGGCGAGGAAGAAAACATGCTCACGCCGCCTGGCGGTAGCGCCCCAGACCTTCGCGGATATGGCTGGCGAAAGCCTGTGCGGCCGGCTGGGTGGCATGTTTCGGCAGATGCAGGTTGACGGAGAAATTCGGCAGGGCCGGAAGCCCGGCATCGGACAGGATGTCGAGATCGGCCGGCACCGTCGAGGCAAGCCAGGTGGTCACGGCGAGGTCGGAGCGCACCGTCGCGGTCGTCGCATCGATGTTGCCGTTCTCGAACACGGTGCGCCAGTCGAGCCCGTGCTCGGCAAGCGCCGCCAGCACCGCCGGCCGGAAGGCGCAGGTGTCGGCGACAATGGAAACCGGCAGCGGCCGCTTCAGGCGCGCCGAGCCGCCTCTGGCGCCGACCCAGACCAGCCGGTCGACGAGCAGGCATTCGCCGGCGCTGGGGCCGACACGCTCCTCGATGACGGCAAGGTCGATCGTGCCCGCAGCCAGGGCCGCCGCGAGTTCCGGCGACGAGGCGCAGACCAGCGATATCTCCACCTGCGGATAGGCTTCGGCATAGGCTTTCAGCACCGGCGCGAGCAGCGTGCCGACGAGATCGTAAGGCACGCCGATCCGCACC
>NZ_RZSB01001342.1:0-672 GCF_004023285.1 Mesorhizobium sp. M2A.F.Ca.ET.067.02.1.1 | reverse complement strand
GCGCGATAGCGCCGAGACGGATGAGGGGTGTTCCAGCGGAGTGAGACGCTGGCTTTCCCTGGAACACCCCTCATCCGACCGAGCTTCGCTCGGCCACCTTCCCCCACAAGGGGGGAAGGGAGCCATAACCTCCCAGGTAATTGAAATCCCTCCCCCTCGGCCCTAGTCCTGCTCCTCATGACCACACCCGAACCCTCCGCCGGCAGCCTGATCCGCGAATGGCGCACGCGGCGGCGCATGAGCCAGCTCGATCTCGCCATGGAGGCCGATATCTCGCAGCGGCACCTCTCCTTTGTCGAGAGCGGCCGCGCGCAGCCGTCGCGCGAGATGGTGCTGCATCTGGCCGAGCAGCTCTCGATCCCGCTTCGCCAACGCAACCAACTCCTGCTCGCGGCGGGCTTCGCGCCGAGCTTCAGCGAAAAGCCGCTCACCGACGCCACGCTGGCGCCGGCGGTGGCCGCCGTCGAGACCGTGCTCAAGGGCCACGAGCCTTTTCCGGCGCTGGCGGTGGACCGGCACTGGAATCTTGTTTCCGCCAATGCAGCGATCGCCCCATTCCTCGCCGATATCTCCGAACAGTCGCTGCTCCAATCGCCGGTCAATGTGCTGAGGCTGAGCCTGCATCCCGGTGGCGTGGCGCCGCGCATCGTCAATCTGGCGGAATGGCGCGCG
>NZ_RZSB01001341.1:0-673 GCF_004023285.1 Mesorhizobium sp. M2A.F.Ca.ET.067.02.1.1 | reverse complement strand
GCGCTGGGTTGCGGCGGAAGATGGCGATGGCGCCGGCTACGACATTCGGTCGTTCGATCCGGTCGGTGGCGAACGTCTGATCGAAGTGAAGACCACCACCGGCCACAAGCAGACCCCATTTCTGCTCTCAGAAAACGAGCGCGCCTTCTCGGAGGAGCGGCCGGATGCGTTCCGGCTGGTGCGACTGTTCGACTTCGCTCGCCAGCCCCGCGCCTTCGAACTTGCGCCGCCGCTGGACAAATCCGTGATGCTGAAAGCTGCGACCTGGCGGGCGGAGTTCTGAGGAGACAGACACGAATGACCGACATCGGCACTTTCCGCCTTACGCTACCAGGCCAAATGCTGCGGCGCGGTTTTTGGCTCTATGTCTGGAAGGTCGCCGCTGCCGACGGTCGCGAACTTCTCTATGTCGGGCGGACAGGTGACAACTCCAGCCCCAACGCCTCGCCACCATATATTCGGATGGGACAGCACCTCGGTTCAGTGAAGAATCAGAACGCACTACGCCGCCATCTCACGAGCAGTGGAATCGAACCCGAGACGTGTGGGTCCTTTGAGCTAATCGCCCACGGCCCCATCCACCCCGAAGTCGTTAAGCCCGAAGATTTCGATCATGCTGATAAGCTCACGCGAGATTCTCTTATGGAATTACACACGCCTTTCCGAAATAGTG
>NZ_RZSB01001340.1:0-674 GCF_004023285.1 Mesorhizobium sp. M2A.F.Ca.ET.067.02.1.1 | reverse complement strand
GGCCGAGCCACTGCCAGTCCTGTGGAAGCGCTTCTTCGACCATGGCAGGTCTCATGGAGCACACGCCGACTGCGGCATGGGCTGCAGCCGATAAACCTTGTCGTCCGACTTGGTCTTGCCGTCCGCCGCCTTCGAACAGAGATCGACAACCGCCACCGCATTGTTTGGGTTCGCGACCATCATCGTGCCGTTGGGCCCGCGCTTGAGGAAGATCTCCTTCTGCGAGATGTCGCAGGAAAAATCGCTCATCTTGGAGCTTGCCGAGCAGCGCCACTGGTCGGCCTCGCCCTGGCAGGAATAGGTCTGCGTGACCTTTTTCCCCTTCTGCCTGGTCGTCACTGAAACGGCGATGTCGGCCCCGTCGGGCCAGGTCGCGGCATCGCCGCCGGCCGCGAAGGAAGCGAGTTCGACCGGCCCGCGGAAGACGCGGATCGATTGCGTCAGCTGATTGGGATGTGTTTTCAGATGCGCGTCATCATAGTCACGCCCGAAGCAGAAGGGCTGATCGGGCTTCAGGCGCACGCGCAGCGGATCACCCAGCGCCGGGTCGATGGGGTCGATGCGTGCGAACTCCGCCTTGCAGGTCTCGGCCGGCATCGGATCCAGCTTGAAATTGTCGTCCTCGCTGCCCAGCGCCTGCCTGTTGTACTCGGCTTTGCCGAGGTCCTCCTCCG
>NZ_RZSB01000133.1:0-10460 GCF_004023285.1 Mesorhizobium sp. M2A.F.Ca.ET.067.02.1.1 | reverse complement strand
GTGTAGGTTCGCTCACGGCCGCCTCTCGGGCGCGCGTTTCCACCTCTGATGAAGGGAAGGCCCGACGGCGCAACGGGTGTCCGAGCCGACGGAGTCCCAAATTTCGGAGACGCGCATCTTCCATTGACTGTCTCAGGGGCACTCGCGGCAGTCAATGTCCGACATGGTCACGGAGCGCCAAGGCGTCCACGCACTTGAATAGCTCTGGCGATGTGCGTCAGGATCACTGACCGAGGAGGGCGGGAATCAATGCTTAAACTGCAACGCTGGCTAGCGGACTATTGGGTCGTCGGCGCAGGGTTCATGGCAGCATCGCTTGTTGCGGTTGCGCCGGTGGTCCCGCTTCCGCTGCCGGTGTTCCTGATCTTCCTGCACAGCCCGGTCTACATGGTCCATCAGGTCGAGGAGCACACTGGCGACCGGTTCCGCAAATTCGCCAACGAGCATGTCTTCGGCGGCCGCGACGCCCTTACCGTCGCCTCGGTTCTCGTCATCAACCTCCCGTTTGTCTGGGGCATCAACCTGCTGGCCCTTTACGCGGCCTTGCTGTGGGGACCGGCTTGGGGCCTGGTTGCTCCCTATGTCATGATCGTCAATGCGCTCGCGCATCTCGTCACGTCGGCGCGATTGCGCAAATACAATCCCGGCCTCGTCACCAGCGTCCTTTTGTTTTTGCCGCTGAGCGTCGTTACGATCTGGACGATCGGCCGGACAGCAGGTCTTCTCCCGCACTTGATCGGCGCAGCTCTCGCGGTCCTGCTTCACCTGGCAATCATTGCGTTGGTGACCGCGCGGTACCGCACTCTCGTCGCCAGCTCGTAGCCCTCTTCGGCACGGTTGCGGCGGCGAGAAGACGTCGCTCGGGCCGAAGCCCGGTCGTTGCAGCCCGGAACGGGACACCGCGCAAGGCTGCTGCTGGTATCGGACCGCCCCCGCCACCAACGAAATCTTAATGTAAATCAAGCGTAATCCCGGCCATTAAAATTATGCGTATGTGTTGGGGTGGCGCATGCCGGAATATTCTTCCTTCCTCCGGTCGATCCGGATCCGCTACATTTCGGGGCTGCTTGTCTTCGCGCTGGCCTCGGCCGCCGTGATGTTCGCGCTCAACCGTGTGAATTCGTACCGCCACGAAGTCGATGCCCTCAGCGGCAATTTCGTCATCTTTGCTCGCGACCTGCGCAACGCCACCAATTTCGCCGAGACGACCGGCACCGCCTGGCGCAGCGAGACGCGCGATGCGCTGGCCGCTGCCGCGCGCGGCCACTCCGAGCGGCTGACCAGCGAGATCGGGATACTCAACGCGCAGTTGGCCGCGATCAGGCCGCGCCTGTCCAGGAACACCATCAACGCGTTGGACACCGCTTCGGTCAACGACGACCTGTTCTGGTCGGCACGCGACATGGTGCGTAACTTCAATTTGATGTCGACGGCGCAGAAGGTCGATGAATGGAGCTACCGCGAGATCCGCAACCAGAACGACCTGTTCGCCCAGCCGATGCTGGTCAAGGTGCGCACCGCGCTCGACGAGGAGCGTCGCCTCGCCGACGCTGCCAACGACCGGCTGCTGCTGTGGGCGAGCGGTCTGCTGTTTGCCGTGCTGGCCATCGCCGCGGTTCTGATCTTCCGGCCGATGGAGAACGCCATCCGCCGCGCCTTCGCCGAGAGCGCCGCGTCGCTGTTCAAGGCCGAGGCGGCCGATCGCGCTAAGTCGGAATTCCTGGCCAATATGAGCCATGAGATCCGCACGCCGATGAACGGCGTGCTCGGCATGGCCGAGCTGCTGGCCAAGACGGAGCTTACGCCCCGCCAGAAGACCTTCACCGATGTCATCGTCAAATCCGGCAACGCGCTGCTCACCATCATCAACGACATCCTCGATTTCTCGAAGATCAATGCCGGCCAGCTCACCCTCGACCCCGCTCCCTTCCGCCTGGCGGAAGCGGTCGAGGATGTGGCGACGCTGGTGTCGGCGCGCGTTGCCGAAAAGAACCTCGAGCTCATCGTGCGCGTCGACCCGCGCCTGCCGGCCTTTGTCGTCGGCGATGCCGGACGCTTCCGCCAGATCGTCACCAATCTGCTTGGCAACGCCGTGAAGTTCACCGAGAAGGGCCATGTGCTGGTCGATGTCGGCGGCGATGTCGTCGACGGCGTCGTCCAGCTCAAGGTCCGCGTCGAGGACACCGGCATCGGCATCCCGGCCGAAAAGCTGCAAAGCGTGTTCGAGAAATTCGCCCAGGTCGACGGCTCCTCGACCCGTCGCCACGAAGGCACCGGGCTTGGCCTTGCGATCGGCGCCCGGCTTGTCGACCTGATGGGCGGCAAGATCGGCGTCGAAAGCGAGATCGGCCGCGGCTCCGTCTTCTGGTTCGCCGTGCCGCTGCCGGCGCACAACCAGGCGGCGGCCGACAAGCTGGTGCCGGTCGATGTCACCGGCGCCCGGGTGCTGGTCATCGACGACAATCCGGTCAACCGGGAGATTCTGCTGGAGCAGCTCAGAAGCTGGAGCTTCGACTGTGCGGCCGCCGAAAGCGGCGCTGTCGGCCTTGCCTTCCTCGACCGCGCCTGCCAGCTCGGCGCCTCTGTCGACTGCATCATCCTCGACTACCAGATGCCCGGCATGAACGGCGCCGATGTCGCCAAGGCGATTGCCGCCGACAGCCGGCTTTCGTCCATCCCGGTCGTGCTGCTCACCTCGGTCGACCAGGTGGATTTCGGCAGGATGGTTATCGATTTCGGCATCGTCGCGCATCTCACCAAGCCGGCGCGTTCGGCGGTGCTGCTGGGCACGGTGATCTCCGCCATACAGAAGGCGCGCATGCAGGGCACCAAGGCTCATTTCGTGCGCGAGCCGGTCGCGGCGGCGCCGTCCTTCACCGTCATTCGCGGCCCGGCGGCGCCCGTGCCGGCGGCACCGGAATCGACCGCAGCGCCGAGCGGCCCGATCGATATCCTGATCGCCGAGGACAATGACGTGAACCAGCTGGTCTTCGGCCAGATCCTCAATGGCTTCGGTCTCAGCTACCGCATCGCCGGCAATGGCCGCACGGCTGTCGAAATGTACCGCGCGCTGCGCCCCCGCCTGGTGCTGATGGACGTCTCTATGCCGGAAATGAACGGCTATGAGGCGACCCGCGCCATCCGTGCGATGGAAGCGCAGAACGGTGAGCGCACGCCGATCATCGGCGTCACCGCGCATGCGCTGAAGGGCGACCGCGAGAAATGCATCGAGGCCGGCATGGACGATTATCTGCCGAAGCCGGTATCGCCCGACCGCCTTGGCGCCAAGATCGGCACCTGGCTCAGCGAGACGGTGACGGCTAAGACGGCATAGCTACCGGTTGCGCATCACCACGCAGGCGCCGCCGACGCTTTGCAGCTTGTCGCAGATGCCGTTGGCCTCGCCGCGCGAGTCCGCGCCGATCCTGACCGCGTAGATGCCGCGCCGCCCGATCGGCGTGCGCACCCGGCTCACCACCGGATCATGGCTGGCGAGCAGCGCCGGGAACCGGCTCTTGACCCTCAGCCATTGGCCGATCGCCGCGGAACGGCGGAAATTGCCCGCCACCTGCACGCCCCACGGCTTGACGTTGATCGAGGCCATGGCGACCGTCCGCGACATGATCACCGGCAGCCGGCGGCAGGCGACCGCGAAGCTCATCTTGGGGTCGAGCGGCTCGACGGTGCCGGCATAGGATTTGTCGGAAAACTTGTCGACGGGTTCGCCCATGATGTCGAAGACATAGCTTTCCGTCTCCATCGGCAGGAAGCCGCCGGAGGCCAGCCAGCGCGACACGCGGTTCTCGCCGGCATTGTAGGCCGCGGCCGCGAGGCCGAGATTGCCATAGCCCGCCTTCATCTCGGCTAGATATTTCGCGGAAGCCGGAATGGCCTGCTCGATGTCGAAGGAATTGGCCAGGCCGCGCATCTTGGCGGTTCCCGGCATGAACTGCGCGATGCCTTCGGCGCCGACCGGGCTCACCGCGTTCGGATCGAAGCGGCTTTCCTTCCAGATCAGCCGGGCGAAGAAATCCTTGGGCAGCCCGTTCTGTTGGGCTTGGGCTTCGATCAGATCGCAGACTCGGTTGATCAGCCGTTTGCCGGCCGATTTCGACTGCGGCGGGTCGGCGGACGCGCCCGCCACCCAACTCAAGCTGCACAGCAAGGCCAGGGCCACCGTGAGGAAACGGTGCATAGGCCTACTCGGCCGCGGCTTTGCCGTGTCCGTAGCGCTGCTCGATATAGTCGCCGACCATCTTCTCGAAATCCTGCGCGATGGACGGACCGCGCAGCGTCGCCGCCTTCTTGCCGTCGATGAAGACAGGCGCCGTCGGCGTCTCGCCGGTGCCAGGCAAGGATATGCCGATGTCGGCATGCTTGGATTCGCCGGGACCATTGACGATGCAGCCCATCACCGCGACCTTGAGGTTCTCGACGCCCGGATATTTCTCGCGCCACACCGGCATGTTCTTGCGGATATCGGCCTGGATGCTCTGGGCGAGTTCCTGGAAGACGGTGGATGTCGTGCGGCCGCAGCCTGGGCAGGCGGCGACGATCGGCACGAACTGCCGGAAGCCCATGGTCTGCAGCAATTCCTGCGACACCTGCACCTCGCGCGTGCGGTCGCCGTTGGGCTCCGGCGTCAGCGAGATGCGGATCGTGTCGCCGATGCCCTGCTGCAGCAGGATTCCCATGGCGGCCGAAGAGGCGACGATGCCCTTGGTGCCCATGCCGGCCTCGGTGAGGCCGAGATGCAGCGCATGGTCGGAGCGTGTGGCAAGCTCGGTATAGACGGCGATCAGGTCCTGCACGCCGCTGACCTTGGCCGACAGGATGATCTTGTCGCGGCCAAGCCCGATCTCTTCCGCCATCTCGGCCGACAGGATGGCCGACTGGACGATCGCCTCGCGCGTGACTTCCTGCGCGGTGAGCGGCGAGCCCTGAGCCTGGTTCTGGTCCATCAGCCGGGTCAACAGCTCCTGGTCGAGCGAACCCCAGTTGACGCCGATGCGCACCGGCTTGTCATGTCTAATCGCCATTTCGACGATCGCCGCGAACTGGCGGTCCTTCTTGTCCTTGAAGCCGACATTGCCGGGATTGATGCGATATTTCGCCAGCGCCTCGGCGCAAGCCGGATGATCGGCCAAGAGCTTGTGGCCGATATAGTGGAAGTCGCCGACCAGCGGCACATCGATGCCGAGCCTGAGCAGCCTCTCGTGGATGCGCGGAACCGCCGCCGCGCTCTCGTCGCGGTCAACGGTGATGCGCACGATTTCCGACCCGGCACGATGCAGCGCCGCGACCTGGGCGACAGTCTGGTCGACATCGGCGGTGTCGGTGTTGGTCATCGACTGCACGACGACGGGCGCGCCGCCGCCGACCATCACGCCGCCGACCGAAACGCCGACCGACCTGCGCCGTGGGAAGGGAGAAGAGAAATATCCGGTCATGCCGGTCGCCTTCATCTGAAAGTTCCCGGCATGAGGTGGCGGAGCAAAGATGGCTTGTCAATGGCAAGCGCCAGGCGAGGTTGGCAAATCAGCAGCCGCCACGCGAAAAACGCCAGCTCTGCCGATCGCGGCATCCGCGACCGAACGTTCCATCGATTTCAGTTAAAAAACACCATGCCGGTGGCATTTCCTGCCACCGGACGTTTCACCGCGGCGGGTTGCGGCGATGGTGCCTGGAGGAGCTTCAGTGTGTCGTCGGGCTAGCCTTCAGCTTTTCAATCTCGTCCTTGATTGCCAGCTTGCGTCGCTTGAGATTCACGATTTCGAGGTCGTCCACCGAAGGATGGTTCATGGCGTCGGTGAGCTCGCGCTCGATATCACCGTGTTTCCGCTGCAACTCATCAAGATGGGATGCAAGAGACATGATTGGTTCTCCCTTTCATGGTTTCCTCGATTGCAGCCGTCGCAGGCACGTCCACCGCAGGTTGAGACTGTGACGGCACCGTGACAGTCTGCCACCAACCGATCTCGATGTCGAATGACACGTGGTAGCATTCCACGACAAAGTGAAATGTGATAAGGGCTGCGCGCCGGCCTCAGACGAAAAGTCACAAACCCAGCCGGTCCCGCCCAAACAGCCCGATTGGGCGATGCATACGCAGACGGTAGATAATGTCCGAACAGGAACAGGCTGAAATACGCCTCGAATATTCCCGGCTCAAACAAGAACACGCCGATTTCGACGCCGCCATCAACGCGATGATCGCCACGGGCTGCGACCCGCTTCAGATTCAGCGCATGAAAAAGAAGAAGCTGATCCTGAAAGACCGGCTGTCGGCGCTGGAAGACCGCATCATTCCCGACATCATCGCCTGAGCGGGCAGTTTCCCGCGCTCCACAGTCTACGAGATCGAAAGCCGGGCGGCGCGCTCGCGCAGCAACGCGACCAATTCGCCAGTCCGCGCTTCCGACGTGTCGATCGGCACCACAAGGCACATCGTTGCCTCGACCTTGCCAGGCGCCGAGAACACGGGCGCCGCCAGGCATTTGGTATAGGCGTCGACAAGGCCTGACGTGACGCAATAGCCGGTGACGCGCGCCCGAGCGATGTCATCGATGAAGTCATCGATCTCTATCTTGCGGCCGTCCGGCAGCACGAGATCGTCTTCCGTGACCATCGCCTCGATCCGGCTGCGATCAAGACCGGCCAGCAGCAACCGGCCCGAAGCAGTCCATGGCAGCGGAATCTGCAGGCCGGTGGCCGAGCTGATGCGGAACGGCCTCGTGCCCGGGCTTGAATGGATGATGGTGTAGCGACCGCTCTGCAGCATGCAGAGCTCGGACGTCTCCCCGGTCTCGCGCGACAGCGTATCGACCTCCTGGCGGCCGCGCCTCAGCAGGTCGTTGCCGCGCATATAGGCCATCCCGTAGAGATAGAGCTTCTTGCCGAAATAGACGCGATTGCCGTCGCCGGCCATTTCCAGGAGACCGGCTTCGACCAGCTCGCGCACCAGCGTGTAGGTGGTCGAGCGCGGCGCGTTGAGCCCCTTTGCCAGCTCGCCGATGCCGATCGCTCGCTGGTTGGCGTGCAGGAACTCCAGGATGTTCAGGACCCTGTTGAGACCTTTCTCGCGCGAGCCAGCTGGCCGCTCTTCGCCCGTGCCTTCGCTCGGCCACCCGGTCAGCATTTCACTCTCTTGCATTGTCGATTCCTGGTGCTAGTATCTGTCTTGTACAGGATACACACGTCTCTTGTAAGAGACAATCGCTGATTGCGGCGTGTATTTCTGCTGCATTGGGGAACACACCATCAAAGGAGGTCGCCGTGAACGACACATCCGGCAGACGTGATTTTCTGAAACTTGGAATGGCGGGGCTGGCCACCGCCGGCGCGCTTACCGCCATCAGCGCCGAGAAGGCAGCCGCGCAGGCCGCATCCGATAGCGTGCTGCGCACCGCGCTTGATCGTGGCAAACTGATCGTCGGCACCGGCAGCACCAATGCGCCATGGCATTTCGAGAACGACGCCGGTGAATTGGTCGGTATGGACATCACCATGGGCCGCATCCTCGCCAAGGGCCTCTTCGACGACCCGACCAAGGTCGAGTTCGTCACCCAGGACCCGGCGCAGCGCATCCCCAACGTGACGACCAACAAGGTCGACATCACCATCCAGTTCATGACCATGACCGCGCAGCGCTCGCAGCTGATCCATTTCTCGCGGCCCTACTATGTCGAGGGCGTGGCGCTGCTGACGCTGCCCGGCTCCGAAAACAAGACCTTCGACAAGCTCCTGGCGAATGGCGCCAACACCCGCATCTCGATCCTCCAGAATGTCGATGCCGAAAGCTCGGTGCATTTTGCCTTGCCGCAGGCTCAGGTGCTGCAGATCGACACCCAGGCGAACGTGCTGCAAGCGCTGGAATCCAAAAGAGCCGACGCCGCGGCCGTCGATCTGTCGACGGTGCGCTGGCTCGCCTCGCGCAACCCGGACAAATATTTTGACGCCGGCAAGAGCTGGTATTCGATGCTTTACGGCGCTGCCGTCCGGCAAGGCGACCTGGATTGGCTGACCTTCGTCAACCAGACCTTCACCATTGCCATGTTCGGCCACGAGACGGCGCTCTATGACGCCGCCTTCAAGGAATATTTCGGCCAGGAGCCGCCGCCGCGCCATCCAGGCTTCCCGGTCATCTGACCAAGCCTACGCCAAGCCGGCGGAGGAGCGCGACAGGCGCTCTTCCGCCTCCTCGACACGGGCCGTGCGGGTGACGAATCCTTGAGCAATTTCAGGAAAAGTGTGAAGCGGTTTTCCGTCCGAAATTGCGCCAAAACAAGAGATTGTTTGTCACCGCGAGCCATTGAGACGGATGCATGGGCTACACGCTCAATTTCAACCTGATCTGGCGGCATTTCGACAAGCTTTGGGGTGGCCTGCTGCTCAGCCTCGAACTCGCCGTGATCTCGATCGCCATCGGCATCGTCATCGGCCTGGTGCTGGGGGTCTGGTACGTCTCGGCCGGGCGCGTCGTGCGCACGATCATCGCGGCCTATGTCGAATTCATCCGCAACGTGCCATTGATCCTGCTCGTCTACCTCGTCTTTTACGGTGTGCCGACCGTCATAGACCTCGCTTACAGCGCGCCCACCTCTTTTGTCGTGACGCTGTCGGTCTATAGCGGCGCCTATCTGGTCGAAGTGTTCCGCTCCGGCCTGGAAGCCGTGCCGCGCGGCCAACTCGACGCCGGCAAGGCGATCGGCCTCACCCCATGGCAGCGCCTGATCCATGTGCGCCTGCCGACGATGCTGCGCATCACGCTGCCGGCGCTGTCCAACACCTTCATCTCGCTGTTCAAGGACACCTCGATCGCTTCGGTCATCTCCGTGCCCGAGCTGACCTATGGCGCCCAGTGGATCAACTTCAACACATTCCGCATCGTCGAGGTCTATCTGGTGACGACGGCGATGTATCTGGTGACCGGTTACGCCCTGCTGTTCGCGCTCAGGCTGGTCGAACGCCGTTTCAGGGCGGCGCGCTGAGATGCTGAGTCAGATCCTCTACGCCCTGCCGTTCCTCGCCGAGGGCTTCGCCTTGACCTTGTGGGTCTCGCTGCTGGTCGTGGTCCTGTCTTTGATCGCAGGGGTGCTGCTGGGTGTCGGCCTCGTCTATGGGCCGGCGCCGCTGCGTTGGTCGGTGCGCATTTTCTCGGACACCATCCGCGGCATCCCGATCCTGGTGCTGATGTTCTTCGTCTATTACGGCCTGCCCGCGGTCGGACTGCATCTGCAGTCCTTTTGGGCGGCGGTGCTGGCGCTCACGCTGTTCAAGACGGCGCAGGTCGTCGAATATGTGCGCGGCGCCGTGGCCTCGATACCGAAGGGCCAGTCAGAGGCGGCGATGGCGATCGGCCTGACCTTCCGGCAGCGCCTCACCTCGGTCATCTTCCCGCAGGCCTTCCGCCGCTTCCTGCCGCCCTGGATCAACGGCGTCACCGACGCCGTGAAGGGCAGCGCCCTGGTCTCGCTGCTCGGCATCACCGATCTGATGCAGGCCATCAACCAGGTCATCGGCCGCACCTATGAGGCGATGCCGCTCTACATCCTCGGCGCCCTGATCTATTTCGCCGTCAACTACGCGCTTTCCTACGCCAGCCGCAGGCTGGAACGGCGCTTCGCCTTCATCCGGGACTAACCATGGCCACCAGCTCCAGCAACAGCCCAGCGCTTCTCGAGATCGCCGAGGTCTCCAAATCCTTCGGCCCGGTCGCGGTGCTGCGCTCGGTCAGCCTGCAGGTCACCAAGGGCGAGGTGGTCACCATCATCGGCCCTTCCGGCAGCGGCAAGACCACGCTGCTGCGCTGCGTGAACTTCCTCGAGAGCTATGATTCGGGCTCGATCCGCATCGACGGCAAGGAAGTCGGATACCGTGATTCCGGGACGCGGCAGCGCCGCAGCGAACGCGATTTGGCCGCCATGCGCGCCGAAACCGGCATGGTGTTTCAGAGCTTCAACCTCTTCCCGCATCTGACCGCGGCCGGCAACATCATGCTCGGCCTCACCAAGGTGCGCGGCAAGAGCAATGTCGAAGCCCGCTCGATCGCCGAGCATTGGCTCGGCCGCGTCGGCCTCGCTCACAAGGCCGACAGCCTGCCGGCGGAGCTTTCAGGCGGCCAGCAGCAGCGGGTCGGGATTGCCCGCGCCGTCGCCATGGAGCCGAAGATCCTGCTGCTCGACGAGATCACCTCGGCGCTCGACCCCGAACTCGTCGGCGAGGTGCTGGCCGTGGTGAAAAGCCTCGCCGAGGACGGCATGACCATGGTGATGGTGACGCATGAAATGGCCTTCGCCCGCGACGCCTCCAGCCGCATCGTCTTCATGGCCGATGGCGACGTCTCGGCCGTGGGGCCGCCGAAGGAGGTTCTCGCTGCCGAGACCACCAATGAGCGGCTGCGCACCTTCCTGGCGCGTTTCCGTGCCTCGCATTTCTGAAACCGGACGGCTTTCGCCATC
>NZ_RZSB01001339.1:0-677 GCF_004023285.1 Mesorhizobium sp. M2A.F.Ca.ET.067.02.1.1 | reverse complement strand
GCGCTCTTGTATCCGGAATGCGGCCAAAAGATGCATCGAGGATAAAGTGGCCGCCGTCTGTAACAAATGGCTGGCTTCCCGTCATCCTCAATGTAACCGGGCCGGAAAGGCCGAGCTTCGCCGCGGCGGCGCGAACCGCGATCTCGGTGGCGCGCAGGCCGAATTGGTTGACCTCGATCGGCAGCGGGAAGCGGCCGAGAGTCCCGACCAGCTTGGACTTGTCGGCGATCACGATCATGCGCCCGGATGCGGCCGCGACGATCTTCTCGCGCAGCAGCGCGCCGCCGCCGCCCTTGATCAACATCAGGTCCGGATCGATTTCGTCGGCGCCGTCGATGGTAAGGTCGAGTTCCGGCGTGTCTTCGAGCGTGGACAGCGGCACACCCAGCTCGCGACAGAGCGCCGCGGTGCGCTCGGAAGTCGGCACACCGATGATCTTGAGGCCGGTCGCAACCTTCTCGGCCAGCAGCCGCACGAACTCGTCCGCCGTGGTGCCGGTGCCGATGCCAAGCCGCATGCCGTCGCCGACATGGGCGAGCGCTGCCCGCGCGGCTTCGAACTTCAACTGCCTTGCATCCATGGGGAGCCCTGATTTCGCCGGTTTCGCGCGCCTCCTAGCATTTTTGCCTGTCCCGTCAAAGGCTCCCTCGTCAAAGGCTCTGTGGACCGATCGAGGC
>NZ_RZSB01001338.1:0-680 GCF_004023285.1 Mesorhizobium sp. M2A.F.Ca.ET.067.02.1.1 | reverse complement strand
GACCAGTGGATGGCGCCGCATCGTTCATCCGTAACTTCCTGTCCTCGTACCAGACGCTGCCATTGCGGCTCTCGACGGGAATGAAGCTGGACTCGCCGATGAAGCCGGCGACGAACTTCGTCCGCGGCCTGGCGTAAAGAACTTCCGGCTGGTCGATCTGTTCGATGCGCCCGGCATTCATGACGGCGATGCGGTCCGACATGGTGATCGCCTCACGCTGGTCGTGCGTGACGTAGACGGTCGTCATGCCCAACCTTCGATGCAGGTTGCGCAATTCGATCTGCATGTGCTCGCGCAGGCTCTTGTCGAGCGCCGACAGCGGTTCGTCCATCAAGACGATGCGCGGTTCGAAGACGATGGCGCGGGCCAGGGCCACACGTTGCCGTTGGCCGCCGGAGAGCTGGTCGACACGGCGCTCGCGGAGGCCCTTCAGTTGCACCAGGTCCAGCGCCCTCTCGACGCGTTCAGCTGTTTCCGCGGCCGACACGCGGCGCTGCTTGAGTGGAAAGGCGATGTTGTGGAAGACGTTCATATGCGGGAACAGCGCATAGTTCTGGAACACCATGCCGATGTTGCGCTTGTGCGGCGGCATGGTTATGATCTCCTCGCCTCCGACCTTGATCGAGCCGGCATTGGCCCGCACGAAGCCGGCCAGGATCATCAGCAAGGTCGTCTTTCCC
>NZ_RZSB01001337.1:0-681 GCF_004023285.1 Mesorhizobium sp. M2A.F.Ca.ET.067.02.1.1 | reverse complement strand
CCGCCGTATCGGACGAGGAATGGTCGCTGCCGGCCGCAACGGCAACCGCCGGCGTCATCGTCACGGCTCCGACGAAGACCGACAGACGCCTCAGGACGGTTTGCTCGCTTTCCGACAGCAGTTCATAGCTCCAATCAAAAGTTGCGCTCAAGGTCTGCTGACGCGGTAGCGCCGTTCGCCTGCCGCGGTTCAGCACGCGAAATCGTTCGTCTAACAAAGATGCAAGTTCTCGCATGCCAAATGCATCGACTCGGCCAGCCGCGAGCTCGATAGCAAGCGGAATTCCGTCGAGGCGACGACATATGTCGGCGGCAAATGGCACCGTCGAATCATCGAGTTCGAAATCGCTTCGCGTCGCCTTCGCACGATCGACAAAGAGTTGCGTGGCCGGAAAGCTGAGCGCCTCGGCCGTCGTGAGGCCTTCCAGCCGGGTCGGGAACTCAAGCGACGGCAATCGTGCCACGGTCTCGCCGAGAGCGCGAAGGGGCTCGCGGCTCGTGGCCAGGACGCTGACTTGTGACGTGTGTTGGGTGATCCGTTCTGCCAGTTCAGCCGCCGCGTCGATAAGATGCTCACAATTATCGAGCACGATCAGCATGTGTTTGTTCTGGAGGAACTCGAGAAGCTCGGGGGTCGCGTCTTTGGAGCGGACCGGCTTGCCCAGTGCCGTGGCGAGCGCAG
>NZ_RZSB01001336.1:0-682 GCF_004023285.1 Mesorhizobium sp. M2A.F.Ca.ET.067.02.1.1 | reverse complement strand
GTCTCAGGCATCGGCGAGGAGAACCTCGTCCGCATCCCGGTCTCAGGACGTTTTCGCGCCATGGATCCGGCCGCGCTTGAGGCCGCAATCGTCGCCGATCGCGCGGCCGGCTTGCTGCCCGCAGGCATCATCGCTTGCGTCGGCGGCACCAGCATTGGCGGCACCGACGACATAGCCGCGGTGGCCGCGGTCGCGGAGCGGCACGGGCTTTACCTGCATGTCGACGCCGCCTGGGCCGGATCGGCGATGATCTGCCCGGAATACCGGCATTTCTGGGCAGGCGTTGAAGGCGCCGATTCCATCGTCTTCAATCCGCATAAGTGGCTCGGTGCGCAGTTCGACTGCTCGATCCAGTTTATTCGCCAGCCGGAAGACCTGGTGCGCACGCTGGCCATAAAGCCGGAGTTTTTGAAGACGTTGGGGCACGACGGCATCATCAACTATTCGGAATGGTCGGTGCCGCTCGGGCGTCGTTTCCGCGCGCTGAAACTCTGGTTCCTGCTGCGGGCCTATGGCCTCGAGGGCTTGCGCGCCATGATTCGCAATCATGTCGCCTGGAGCGAAGGACTGGCAGCGCGGCTCGCCAGGGAAGTGGATTTCGAGCTCGTCAGCGAGCCGATGCTGTCGCTGTTCTCATTCCGGCACAAAGCGCCATCGGGTACCAATCCGGACGAGCACAATC
>NZ_RZSB01001335.1:0-686 GCF_004023285.1 Mesorhizobium sp. M2A.F.Ca.ET.067.02.1.1 | reverse complement strand
GGGCCGCACAGCACATGCGCCCTCTTCGCGCCCGGGTGGCGCGCCAGCACCAGGGTCGCGACTGCTTCGCCGGCGCGTTGCATCAAACCGTAGCCGTCGAGCGGCCCGGCCGCGATCGCTAGTCTGTCCGCCTCGGCCATTTCGGCCGTCGATAGAAGTTCATTGCGCATGGGATTGCCGATCTCCGTGCGATCAAGCATTGTCCAGTTTTCGGTTCGAAGCAAACCGCCGCGGCCGCGCATCGTTTGCAGATGCGGCCGCATCCGACAAGGGTTCGATTGCTATTTGCGCTTCCTGCCCATTTTTTATGCAGGATTGAGGAGGGGCGATGTATAGGGTTTGGGCGTCCATGCCGCATCCGGCGCAGCGGATGACGCGAATTTGCATCCGGGCCCGATGCGGAATCGAAAACGCCCTGTACCGTCTCCTCCCCTCTGGATTGGCACGGTTCGTGCTAGATGGAGGCGCAAGCGGGGTACACAACCCGTCTTCTTGGCAGTGGAGGCCATTTTTTACATGAAAAAGATCGAAGCGATCATCAAGCCATTCAAGCTGGACGAAGTGAAGGAAGCGCTTCAAGAGGCCGGGCTGCAAGGCATCACCGTCACCGAGGCCAAGGGTTTCGGCCGTCAGAAGGGGCATACCGAGCTTTATCGCGGCGCCGAATATGTTGTCGACTTCCTGCC
>NZ_RZSB01001334.1:0-689 GCF_004023285.1 Mesorhizobium sp. M2A.F.Ca.ET.067.02.1.1 | reverse complement strand
TTCATGCGGATGGCCGGCAGCGGCCTGCCGACCGTGCCGTCCCGGCTGTGGATGGCGGTATTCACCGCCACCACCGGCGCCGCCTCGGTCAGGCCGAAGCCTTCGACGATCGAGGCCTGGAAGCGGTCGCGATAGGTGCGCCGCGTCTCGGGCTTCACCGCCTCGGCGCCGGCCACGACGAAGCGCAGGCTGGAGAAGTCGCCGTCCTTGGCGGTGCGCGCATAATTGGCGAGGAACGTGTCGGTTCCGAACATCACGGTCGGCTTCACCTTGCGGGCGATCTCGGGGATGATCTTGTAGTGCAGCGGCGAGGGGTAGAGGAACAGCTTTACGCCCAGCACCAGCGGCAGGATGGTGCCGCCGGTGAGCCCGAAGGAATGGAACGCCGGCAGCACATTGAGCAAGGTGTCGGCCGGCGAGACGGAGACGCGCGCCTCGGCCTGCATAACATTGGCAAGCAGGTTGCGGTTCGACAGCACCACCGCCTTCGGCGTGCCTTCCGAGCCGGAGGTGAACAGGATGACGGCGGGCTTCGAGGCTTGCTGCCGCTGCAGCGGTAAGCGCCACAAAAGTGCTCCGGCGACCTTGTCCAGCGCGGTCACGCCGGCGCGCACGTCTTCCAGCCACAGCATCTTCGCGCCGCCCGCCTCGACCGCGGCAATGCTGTCGTCGATGCCGGCCTTTTCGAC
>NZ_RZSB01001333.1:0-691 GCF_004023285.1 Mesorhizobium sp. M2A.F.Ca.ET.067.02.1.1 | reverse complement strand
CGTCTGGACTGGGCGCGAACGGCTGTTCCAGCTTGTTATAATAGTTCAGACGCGCTCGAACGGTCTTGCCTGAAAGCCTGGCCTGATCGAGCCGGCTGGCCAGGCGGTCGCGGAACAGGGACTGCGGTGCGCGGTCACGCGCGAAATTACGCGCATAGTAGAACAGCTTTGCGGCGGTTCGAGCGAGTGTGGCCATGCGTCCGCGAGTTCAGCAAGATGGTCAATGGTAGTCAGCCTTCATCCCCCTCGTCTCCTACAGCATTCTCCCGGCCATGTTGCAAGCCTGCTAATGCGAATGGCCACATGAGACTTTACGCTGCGACGACCGCGAACCCTCTTGCGCGCAGACCGCGCCGATCGTCATGCAGCGAGGTGACCAGCCGATCGCGGCTGCCGGCGATGTGAGCGGAAAGCAGCTGAGCCGCTTGCTCGGCGTCGCCTATCCTGACGGCGGCGAGAATGGCGTGGTGTTCGGCCCAGGCGCGGCCGAGCGCCTTTTCATCTCGCACTTCCAGCCAGCGCGCTCGCGACAGCCTCGTCATCGCATCGCGCACCGCCCTCAACAGGAACTCGTTGCCGGAAAGCCTTGCCAGCTCGATGTGGAAATCCAGGCCGACGCGATGCCACTCCTCGCGCGGCGTTTCCGCATCGCAGGAATCGAGCATCGCGGCGATCAACTCGATGCCGCCAC
>NZ_RZSB01001332.1:0-693 GCF_004023285.1 Mesorhizobium sp. M2A.F.Ca.ET.067.02.1.1 | reverse complement strand
CGCGGGGACCGCGGGGCCGGGCATGAAGCCGCCGCGATAGCCGAGGCTGCGGATGATGGCGGCGGCCGGCAAGGCGCCGAGCGCCACGCCGAGATTGAAGCCGGTGATCGGCGCCGTCGCGAGAGACTTGTCGGGACCGAGCAGGTATTGCCCGGCCAGCGCGCCGAGCGATATGGCGATCGGAGCGGCCGAACCGACGATCGCCTGCGCGGCGGCAAGCAGGACGGCTGTGCGGCGCCCTTCCCTGCCGGTCGCGGCGACCGCGGCCGTTGCGGTCGTCACGAAGCGTCCTTGCCGCGCCCCTCACCGCGAACCCGGCGCGAGACGCGATCGAGAACGGCATTCACCAGCTTGGGTTCGTCTTCCTCGTAAAAAGCTTTTGCGATGTCGACATATTCGGACACGATCACGGCCACCGGCACGTCTTCGCGCTTCATCAATTCGTAGACGCCGGCGCGCAGGATAGCGCGCAGCGTCGAATCCAGCCGCGACAGCGGCCAATCCTCGGTCAGCGCCTGGCGGATGACGGGGTCGATGGTCTTCTGGTTCTCGACGACGCCGGTCAGGATGGCGCGGAACCATTGCGCGTCCGCCTCGCGGTAGAGCGCGCCATCGACTTCCTTGCCGAGGCGGAAGGCCTCATATTCGGCCGTGATCTCGAAGACGCCGCTGCCGGCCACATCCATCTGATAA
>NZ_RZSB01001331.1:0-693 GCF_004023285.1 Mesorhizobium sp. M2A.F.Ca.ET.067.02.1.1 | reverse complement strand
GTTCAAACGGTCGCCGCCTTTGGTGTTGGTCAGATCCGCAACAACCACGCCGTAACTCGCGAGATCGGCCGCATTGCCGTAGTCGCCGACGCGCGGCTTGTCGCCGGAGATGAAGCTCGACAGCTTCAGCGCTCGGTCGTCGCCTGAAAGCAGGATGGCGAAGGGCTTATCGGGCTTGCCGTAGCGGATCATCTGCTTCTTGAAGACGTCGACGTCGATGTCCGGCGACGCCAGAACGACATAGCCGAGCTTGCCGTTCAGATCGCGGTCGCCGGTGATGGCGAGCTGGCGCAGCGCTTCCATCGTCAGCCAGGTGCCCATCGAATGGGCGATGATGTCGATGCTCTTGACGCGTGTTTTGGCGAGCATCCGCAGCGTCGCCTCGAGGTCGTCGCGCGCTGCGGTCGAACTGTCCTTGTCGTAGATGTAGCCGGTGGTCTTGCCGCTCGATGCCCAGGAAAACAGCACTGGCGTCCCTGGGTATTTCGTGTCGTGCGCGATCTGCGTCAGCCGGAACACGCCGTCGTCGAAGCCGTTGTTGAAGCCGTGCACGAAAACCAGAGCGCGGTCGCCGCCTATGGCAATGTTGGAGCCGACCGCCTTGGCGAACTGCGAGGCATCCGCATAGTGGACGACATCGGTGGCGGTAAATTGCTTAGCCGGATTGCTGTCGGCGGGGCCCTTGGCGCGCTC
>NZ_RZSB01001330.1:0-696 GCF_004023285.1 Mesorhizobium sp. M2A.F.Ca.ET.067.02.1.1 | reverse complement strand
ATGTCAGCCAGTGCGCGGCGATCAACGCCTCGATAGAGCGCATGAACGCCAATCTCGACACTTTGCAGGCCAAGCGCGAGCGGCTTGCCGCCGGTGGCACGCGGCGCGACCGCAGTCGTATCCTGGCGGCGCTCGATGCCAACAACTGCCGCGACGACGAGATCGCGCCGCAACGCGCGCCGCTTCAGGAGGCTTCCCGCGACAATGGCGGCGGCAATCTGTTCGAGCAGCTTTTCGGCCGCCAGGACGAGCAGCTCGAAACGCCCGACGCTCCTGACATGCCGGACACGGCGGACGTGCCGCTTGATGATCCGAGCGTGCGCAACATCCGCCGCGTCATCAACCAGCCGGACGGCATGGACCTGCCGCGCTTGGGCGGCGAGTTCCGCACCATGTGCGTGCGCACCTGCGACGGCTATTTCTACCCGATGTCCAACGCCGCCTCCGTCGGCGATTTCGAACGCGACCAGAAGAATTGCGAATCGAGCTGCCCCGGCACCGAGATGCAGGTCTTCTATTCGCGTGGGATGGACGACGATTCGGGATCGATGACCTCCTCGGTCACCGGCCAACCCTACAGCTCGCTGCCGACCGCCTATCTCTACAAGCAGGCCAATTATTCGCGGCCCACTTGCGGATGCAACGCGCAGGCCGGCAATTTTACGATCATCGGCGGCAATCCGCCCAACCCCGAAC
>NZ_RZSB01000132.1:0-10488 GCF_004023285.1 Mesorhizobium sp. M2A.F.Ca.ET.067.02.1.1 | reverse complement strand
AGCGAAGCTCGGACGGATGAGGGGTGTTCCAGGGAACACCAGCGCCTCACTCCGCTGGAACACCCCTCATCCGTCTCGGCGCTGCGCGCCGATCCACCTTCTCCACAAGGGGAGAAGGGGGAGCCGCGCTACACCGGGCGGTACACCTTCTCGGCCGTATTCCAGAAGATGTCCGCCTCGGCCTTGGGGCCATGCTGCGTCACCGCAGCGCGGTGCGCCTTGATCAGCTCGGCATGGCTGGTCCAGAGCTTCTCGATCGGGAAGTTCGAGCCGAACATCAGCCGGTCGCTGCCGAGAATCTCGATCGCGTTGTCGACGATATAGGCGATAAGCTCTGGGTCGTTGCGGTGAACGAAGGTGCCAAGCCCCGACAGCTTGGCGTAGAAATTGGGCGCCGCCGAAAGCGTGCGCAGGCCGGCCTTCCACGCTTCGGTGGTTTCCGGCTCCATGCCGGTCAGCATGCCGGCATGGGTGAGGATGAAATTCGTCTCAGGGTTCTCGCCGACCAATGCCAGGCCATCCTTCATCTGCGCGGGAAAAAGCTGCAGGTCGAAGGAGAGGCCGTAATTCTTCAGCCGCGCCACGTTCTTCCGCACTTTCGGGTCGATCACCTGATAGGCCGAGGCGGCGAAGCGGAAGGCGGGAGTCTCGTGCCAGTGCAGCTGCATGCGCACGCCGCGCAGCAGCTTGTATTTCATCAATCGGTCGATCTGCGGGCGCACGTCATCGACCGTCATATCGGCATAGCCGACGATGGCGTGTGGCCAACCGGTTTCTTGCGCCGTCTTCTGCAGGAAGGCGACTTCCTTCTCGAAATCCTCCTTGGCCCAGTTGGTCTGGACATAGACTGCCTTCTCGACGCCCGAGCCTTTCTGGTCCTCGAGGAACTCCGTGATCGCGTAATCGCGGCGGATCGGCTCGTAGGGGCCGAAGATGCGCGGCACCATCGGGCCGACCAGCCAGGGCTGGTCCTTTTGGCGCCAGATGTGAAAATGCGCGTCGACGGCTTTCTGCATCACGATACCCTTTTCCAGATGGTCTCGGCCGCCGAGGCGGGGCGGGCGAGCGACAGGATGAAATCGGTGAGACTCCCGAGCGACGAGCCGTCGACCAGATCATCGAGCACCGGCAGGATTGCCCGCAGCGCCGATGTCGCCGGGCGAAAGCGCGGGTCGCCGGCGAGCGGAGTCGCCAGCGACAGGCGGAAGGCGCGGGCGCTGAAGCGGCGCATGGCGATCTCCAGTTCGGCATGGCTGCCGCGTTCCAGCCCATCGGACAGCACGACGACGCAGGCGCCGCGCGCGAAGGCGGAAAAGCGCGGCACCGACAGGAAAGCGAGCAGCGTCGGGCCCATGCGAGTGCCGCCGTCCCAATCGTCGACAAGCGCCGCGGCGCGGGCGAGCGCCTGCCCGCGGTCGCGGATGCGCAGCGCCGAGGTGATACGGGTGAGCCGCGTGCCAATGGTGAAGACTTCGGCGCGGTCCGCGCCCTGCACGGCGGCGTGCGCGAGCTTGAGGTAATCGGCCGTGTGCAGCTTCATCGAGCCGGAGACATCGATGAGCAGGAGCAGTTTGCGCGGCACGGCCTGCCGGCGGCGCAGCAGCGGCGAGGGTATGTCGCCATCGGCGCTGACGATTTCGCTGAGCGAACGCCTGAGGTCGAGCGTGCCGCGCGAGCGGGTGCGGATCGTGCGGAAGGAGCGGCGCGCGGGCAGGGCGGATACGAGCTTGCGGCGGAACGGGCCGAGGCCATCGTCGTCGCGCTGGAAATCGCGGCTGCTCAGCTGCTCGAGCGCCGAGGACAGCTCGCCGCCTTTTTCCCGGCGAATGGTTTGTCTTTCTTCCTCGCGCGCGCCGCGATCGTCCTTGACGCGGGTCTCGTCGTCCTCCTCGCCTTCGATCGAAGGCTTGGCGTCGCCGTAGAAATAGCTGCGGAAATGCGCCTCGAATTCGCCGCGGCGATCGGGCGAGGGCGCGAGTGTCGCAAGGGCTGCCTCGCGGATATCGTTCATCGAGCGGGGGCCGAGCAGGGTAACCGCTTGCATGAAGCTGGTGGTTTGTTCGGGGGCGATGGGGAAGGCGTGGCGGCGCAGCAGGCGGGCGAAGCCGAGGAAAGGCGCGGCGGCAGGGCGCAGGTTTTGCGGACGCCTCATTCCTTCGCGCCCCCTTCTGTCCTGCCGGACATCTCCCCCACAAGGGGGGAGATTGGCAGCTTGGGCGCGCCGCTCGATCCTGCGACGTTGGAAACTAGCGAAAGCCGGCGTGCCGTCCGATCTCCCCCCTTGTGGGGGAGATGTCCGGCAGGACAGAGGGGGGCGCTGTCCCGCCAGCGCGGCTCATTGGCCCCGGAAGACAGCGCTAGCGCGTTGCGATTGCCCATCACGCCAGCGCCTCCTCGACAATCCTCCCCAGTTCCGGCGCGATCGCCGACAAATCCTCCTCGTCCTTGATCAGCACGCCGATGGCCCGACGGAAAGCCTCCGGCCACGGGCTGCCGCCCTTTTCGAGGATGGTCGCGGCATTCGCCCATTCGACCGCTTCAGCGATGCCCGGCGGCTTGGCCAGCGGGCGAGCGCGGATTTCCTGCACGGCATTCGCCACTGCGCGCGCCGTCGCCTCGGCAACGTCGCCCGAGCGCAGCATGATGATCTCGGCCTCGCGCCGGGCGTCGGGATAGCCGATCCAGTGGTAGACGCAGCGCCGGCGCAGCGCCTCGGCCAGCTCGCGGGTGCGGTTCGAAGTCAGGATGACGATCGGCTGCGTTGCGGCGCGGATGGTGCCGCGCTCGGGGATGCTGATCTGAAAGTCGGAGAGGAATTCCAGAAGCAGTGCTTCGAACTCGTGGTCCGAGCGGTCGATCTCGTCGACAAGCAATACACGCTCGACCGGCGCGCGCAGCACCTGCAGCAGCGGCCGGGCGATCAGGAAACGGTCGTCATAGATGTCGATCTCGTGCTCGCCGGCATGGCGGATGGCGAGCAGCTGGCGCTGATAGTTCCATTCGTAAAGCGCATGCCCGGCGTCGATGCCTTCATAGCATTGCAGCCGCACCAGTTTGCGGCCGAGCAATTCGGCGACCGCCTTAGCGGCCTCGGTCTTGCCGACGCCCGGCGCGCCTTCGAGCAGTAGCGGCTTGCCGAGCCGGACCGCCAGGAAGATAGCGGTGGCGAGGCTGTCGTCGGCCAGATAGCGCGAGGCGGCAAGGCGCGCGGCGATCGCCTCCGGCGAAGCCGCGATCTCAACGACGTCGGCGCTGGGCATTGTCCCCTCAGCTCGCGGCCCGCGCCTTCAGCGCGCGCAGGATGCGTTCGGGCGTGATCGGCAGCGTGTCGATGCGCACGCCGACAGCGTCGAAGACGGCGTTGGCGACGGCCGGGATCTGCGGGTTGGCGCACATCTCGCCTGGACCCTTGGCGCCGAACGGTCCGTCGGCGGAAGGTCGCTCCAGCACGATAATCTCTGTCTCGGCGAGGTCGCCCGGCCCCGGCATCAGATACTGGTTGAAGTCGGTGCCGCCATGGTCGCGGTTCGGATAATAAGGCTCGGTCGTCTCGTAGAGCGCATGGCTGATGCCCATCCAGGAGCCGCCGACCAGCTGCTGCTCGACCATCTTCGGGTTGAGCGCGCGGCCGATCTCGAAGACATTTTTCACGGTGAGGACCGTCACTTCGCCGGTCTCGTCGTCGACCTCGACCTCGGCCACGGTGCAGGCATGGGCATAGCAGGTCGACGGCTTCATCGCGCCGGTCTCCTTCTCCGGATAGGAGCGCGGGATCAGGAACATGCCGCGGCCCGAGATCGAGCGGCCGCGCTTGAAATGCGCCGACAGCGCGACATCGAAGATCGAGATCGATTTCTGCGGCGCACCCTTCACCTGGATGTTGCCCTGGCCGTCGGTATCGAGGTCAGAGGCGTTCACCTCGAGTTCTTCGGCCGCGACTTCCAGCATCACCTGGCGGGCTTCCTTGGCTGCCTGGATGACGGCGTTGCCGGCGCGGTGCGTGCCGCGCGAGGCGAAGGTACCCATGCAGTGCGGGCCGGTGTCGGTGTCGGCGGTGTCGACGACAACGCGGTCGGTCGGCACGCCGATCGTCTCGGCGCAGATCTGCGCCATGATCTGCTTCATGCCCTGGCCGAGATCGACGCTGGAGAGCGTGACCATGAAATTGCCGGTCGGCGTCGAATGGACCAGCGCCTGGGTCGGGTCGCCGCCGAGGTTCATGCCGGTCGGATAGTTGATCGCGGCGACGCCGCGTCCACGCCGGATCGCCATCTCAGGCTCCCTTCCTGTAGGAGGACATCGCCATGTATTTCTCCGCCACCGGCCAGTTGGCGGCGCGCGCGGCTTCCTGCATGCATTCGATCAGCGCCGCACCCTCGGTCGGCTGGCGATGCGCCTTCATGTCGCCGTCGCGATAGGCGTTGATGAAGCGGAATTCGAGCGGGTCCATGCCGATCAGCCGCGCCAGCTTGTCCATCTGCACTTCCAGCGCGAAGTCGCCGATGGTGACGCCGAAGCCGCGCATGGCGGAGGAGGGGGTGCGGTTGGTGTAGACGCAATAGGTGTCGATCCAGACATTCGGGATCGTATAGGGCCCGGGATAGTGCGCGGCGCCCTTCTGCGCGCCGTAGGGCGAGTGGCGCGAATAGGCGCCGGCGTCGGTGTAGCCGGTCACCTTGCGCGCGACGATACGGCCGTCCTTCATCACACCGTCCTTGATGACGACTTTCTCGGCCGCGCGCGGCGAGGAGATCTGCATCTCCTCCTCGCGGCTGTAGACGAAGGAAACCGGGCGTCCGGTGAGCTTGGCGCCGAGAATGGCGATCGGCTCGACGATGACATCGACCTTGCCGCCGAAGCCGCCGCCGACCGTTCCGCCGACGAAATGCAGCTTCGAGCCCGGCATCTGCAGGATGATCGAGGCGTTATCGAGGGTGAAGAACATCGCCTGCGTGTTGGTGTAGCAGGTGAAGCGGTCATTGCCTTCGGGCGCCACAACGCAGCCCGTCGTCTCGGTCGGCGCGTGCTCGATCGGCGAGGACTGATAGGACTGTTCGAGGATGTGGTCGGCCTGGGCAAAGCCCGCTTCGACATCGCCGAAGCGCACCTTGCGGCATTCGCCGCTGTCATAGAGATAATAGTTCTGGCCGTGATACTCGTTGACCAAGGGGGCGCCGGGCTTCAACGCCTCCTCCATGTCGAAGACCGCCGGGAGCACCTCGTAGTCGACCTTGACCTTGGCGGCGGCTTCCTGCGCCGCGCGCTCGGTCTCGGCCAGCACTGCCACCACGGCCTCGCCCTTCCAGCGCACCTTGCCGTCGGCAAGCACTGTCTCGTCCTCGGGACCCACCTGGATCAGGATCAGGATGGTGTAGACATTGTGCGGCACGTCCCTGGCGGTCAGCACGCGCACGACGCCCGGATGCTTCTCCGCTTCCGACGTATCGATCGAGCGGATGCGGGCATGGTGATGCGGGCTGCGCACCATCTTCAGATGCAGCATGCCCGGGAAGGTCCGGTCGGCGAAATAGGCAGTCTTGCCGGTGACGTGTCCGGGCGAATCGAGCCGTGGCCGCGGCTGGCCGATCTCGTTGAGACCGTCCTTGCGAACGTCGGCGAAATAATCCTTGCGCAGTTCCATGGCTCGTTCCCTCAGGCGGCATTTTGCGAGTTGGCGCGGGCGGCTACCAGCACCGCCTGGATGATCGGCTCGTAGCCGGTGCAGCGGCAGATGTTGCCGGACAGCGCCTCGACCACGTCGTCGCGGCTGGGGTTCGGCGTGCGGTCGAGAAGCACTTTTGCCGCCATGATCATGCCCGGCGTGCAGAAACCGCATTGCGTGGCGAAGGCATCGAGGAAGGCGCGCTGCAGCGGATGCAGCACGCCACCCTCGGCAAGGCCGGCCGTCGTCTTGATGTCTGCGCCGTTGCAAGTCTCGGCCAGCGTCAGGCAGGATAGCCTCAGCTCGCCGTCGATGATGACGGAGCAGGCGCCGCAGGTGCCCTGATGACAGCCGCCCTTAGGCGAGGTGTCGCCGATCTTGTCCCTGAGCGCGTTGAGGAGCGTCGTGCCGCTCTCGATGAATTCGGCCTTTTCGGAGCCGTTCAGCGTGAATTGAACCGGGACTTTCGCCATTTTTCCTCCCTGCGCGCCTGCCCGGATGAACCGAACAGACGCGCGTCCCCCACGGATTAATTCGACAACAGCCGGCCGAGATGGACCGGCAGGACCTCGGCGCGATACCAGGCACTGGCGATCGGGTCGGTGATCGGCGCGATGCCTTCGCCCGCGGCGGCAAGCGCCGGCGCGATTTCCCGCGGCGTGAGCTTGCAGCCGAGCAGCGCCTTCTCCGCCGCCGTGGCGCGGATTGGGCGATCGGCCATGCAGCCCAGCGCGATCCGCGCCGAGACCACCGTGCCGGCGGCCGCAAGTTCCAGAAGCGCGGCGATGCTCAGCACCGACACACCCTTGGGCTTGACGCGCGACACTTTCAGGAAGCGGAAGCTCTCCGCCGCGGGCAATGCAAAGCCGACAGCGGTGACGATGGCGCGGCTGGTATCGCGGCCGGCCAGGAAGATCTCGATCGGCGTCTCGCCGTCCTCAGTGACGACGGTCGCGTCCAGCGCCAGCAGCGCCACGGCGAAATCGCCGTAAGGGGCAGGGGCGAACAGATTGCCGCCGACGGTCGCCATGTTGCGGATCGCCGGCCCGCCGACGGCACGCGCGGCCGGCGCGAGCGCGGCAAGCTCGGGATGGCTGGCAATCGCCGCCATGGTGACGGAGGCGCCGAGCCTGACCTTGCCGCCGGCAACAGCGATTTGCGAGAAGCCAGGATCGGTGACGCGGACCAGGCTGGATGTGGACACGTCGCCTTCATTGGCCGCGCGGACGACAA
Organism: Mesorhizobium sp. M2A.F.Ca.ET.067.02.1.1; assembly: GCF_004023285.1. Classification (NCBI taxonomy): domain Bacteria; kingdom Pseudomonadati; phylum Pseudomonadota; class Alphaproteobacteria; order Hyphomicrobiales; family Phyllobacteriaceae; genus Mesorhizobium; species Mesorhizobium sp. M2A.F.Ca.ET.067.02.1.1. The sequence continues at coordinate 3,593 of NZ_RZSB01000132.1, read as the reverse complement.
GCGTACCGCCGCCGAGATAGCGCGTGCCGGGGGCCTGCAACGCGGTGTTGGCGCCTTTCACGCTCGAAAAAGTCTGCAGCGCAAGCGACATGGCGCGCTCCCCGGTTCAACTGTTGCCGGCAAAATGGGCCTTCAGGGCGTTGAAGCCGCCCTGGAAGACGTTGGCGCCCATGCCCTCGGCCAGCTTGTCGGCGTCCTCCGGCGCTGCGTCGAAGCTCGCCGTCCATTCCGCATAGGTGCGGTTGCCGTCGGTGACGCGCCGCAATTGCAGCGTCGCCTTGTGATTGGTGAGCGGCTGCGGCGTTTCGAGGATGGAATAGCTGACAAGGAAGTTGTCGTCGGAGAAGTCGAGCAGTTTTTCACGCAGGGTCGCGCCGCTGACCAGTTTGAAATTGCGCACACAGCCGATCGTGGTGGCGTCCTTGCCGTCCTCGATGAGGCTTTCCACCATGCGCGGATGCCAACTGGGCAAACCGTTGAAGTCGCGGATGCGCTCCCAGACCTGCTCGACCGGCGCGTCGATGACGCTTGAAATGGTGACTTTCGCCATAGACTCGTTCCCCTGCAAAGATCGAGCGAAGGCTAAGGCCGTCGGTCAGCTTGTGCTTATCAATGCGTCTTGAGTGCCTATCAACCAGTCGGAAAAACAGGCGCCTCAGGCCGTCGCCCGAGCGGCTTCACGATAGAGCGTCGGCGGCACGCCGACATGGTCGCGGAAGAAGCGTGAGAAATTGCCCTGGGTGGTGAAGCCGAGATTGCAGGCGACGGAGATCAGCGGTTCCTGCGACCACTGCAACTGGCGCACGGCTTCCTCCATGCGCAGCGTGTTCCAGTAGACGTTCGGGGTCAGGTTGGTCTGTTCCTTGAAGAGCGCAAAGAAATGCGGCCGGGAGAGCCCGACCGAACGGGCGACATCGTCGAAGGAGATGCGCTCGCAGACATTGGCCTTCATCAGCTGGATCGCCTTGCGGACACGGAAGTCGAGCATCGTGTTGATGCGTGCGCGGGCCATCTGCGGCGCCGAGGCATCCGCTGCGTCGAGCACTGAGTCGATGAAACGCTCGATCTCGTAATTGGCGACGTCGTCGATGCTCTCATTGTCGGTCAGGTGATCGAGCAGGTTGGCCGCCGCCTGGTGCAGCCAAGGCTCCAGCGCGATTGCGGCCTGCGTGAACAGCGGCGCCGATGAGGGCAGGTCGCGGCGCCGGCGCGCCCAGTCCGGGTCGATGTAAAAAGCCAGGAACAGGCCTGGCCTGCCGTCATGCGACAGCGCGTGGCTGTGCGGCTGGAACGAGTTGATGCCGGCTGCCGTGCACGGTCCAAGCCGCACCGTTTCCCGGCCGATGGTCATTTCGCCTGCCGTGCCTTCCAGCCAGATGATGAGATGTGCCTCGCCATGGGCATGGGTGACGAAGTCGTTGGCGACATTCAGCACGGAAACATGCCCGAACCGGCCCCAATAGAGCCTGATCGCGTCCGTCATGGGTATCGTTCCTCCCGCAGGCGACTGGCCTCCCTTCGCCTGCCGGAGGATAGTGCGGCCGGGGTGCGGTCGCGTCAAGGCGGGCGGGAATGATGGCCGCCTCGCATCGCCCGTCCGGACCGATTTTCAGACTGGGCGATAGGAGCTAATCGCTGCGCCTGAAATTGCGGATACGGTCGAACAGCACCGCCAGGATGATCGCGCCGCCGATGAAGGTGCCTTGCCAGAAAGCGTTGATGCCAAGCAGGCCAAGGCTGTTGCGGATCACCTCGATCAAGGCAGCACCGACGATGGCGCCGAGCGCGGTGCCGACGCCGCCGGCAAGATTGGCGCCGCCGATGACGGTGGCGGCGATGACCTGCAACTCCATGCCGGTGCCGAGATTGGTGGTGACCGCACCCAGCCAGCCGGTCTGGATGATGCCGGCGAGCCCGGCGGACAGAGCCGAGATCATGTAGACGGCGACCTTGATCTGCTTGACCGGAACGCCTGTCAGCGTCGCCGCGTGCTCATTGCCGCCGATGGCGAAGATGTGCCGGCCGAACTTGGTCCAGCGCAGGATGAAGCCGGTGATCAGCGCCAGGATGATCATGTAGAGAACCGGATTGGCGATGCCGAAGACCCAGGCGCCGCCGCCCAACGCCAGGAGCTTCTGGTGGTCCGGCCCGAACTGGAAGACCACGGTGTTGTTGGAAGCGACCATGGCAAGGCTGCGCGCCACCGAGAGCATGCCGAGCGTCACCACGAAAGGCGGAAAGCCGACATAGGCGATGAGCACGCCGTTGAAGGCGCCGATGGCGAGCGCGGTGACGATCGTGGCCAGGATGCCGATCTCGATCGAATAGCCGGCATGCATGGTGACGGCGAGCACCATGGAGCACAGGCAAAGCACCGAGCCGACCGACAGGTCGATGCCGCCGGTGATGATGACGAAAGTCATGCCCAGCGCGACGATGGCGACGAAGGTGACGTTGCGGGTGATGTTGAAGAGGTTCTTCGAGGTGGCGAAGGAATCGGTCGCAAAGGACAGGAACAGGCAGGCGAGAATGACCGCGATCACCACCCAGAATGTCTGGTTGGCGAGGAGCCGCGACAGGAAGGTGTGCTGCTTCTGCGCGATCGTCTGGTCAAGGGTGACTGCCATTGTCGACCTTTCCTGGGGTGGGACGCGGAACACCGTGCGTCACGCCACCCGTTCAAATCCGTGAGTCATGCCACCTGTTCGATGGCGCCGGTGATCAGCCCGGTGACTTCCTCGGGCGAGCTCGAAGCGATCTTCTTGTCGGCCACCTTGCGGCCGCGCCGCATGACGATGACGCGGTCGGCGACGTCGAACACGTCTGGCATGCGGTGGCTGATCAGCACAACCGCGATGCCCTGGTCGCGCAGATGGCGGATGAGGTTCAGCACCTCGGCCACCTGCCGGACCGAGATCGCCGCCGTCGGCTCATCCATCAGCACGATCTTGGCCTGCGACAGCATGGTGCGGGCGATCGCCACCGCCTGGCGCTGGCCGCCCGACATCTGCTTGACCAAGTCGCGCGGCCGCGTCTCGGATTTCAGCTCGGCAAAGAGCTGGCCGGCGCGCCTGTACATCGCCGCATAGTCGAGGATGCGGAAGGGGCCGATGCCGCGGCGCAGCTCGCGGCCGAGATAGACGTTTGCCGCGGCCGTCAGATTGTTGCACAGCGCAAGGTCCTGGTGGACGATCTCGATGCCGTGCTGGCGGGCCTCCGCCGGCTTGTGCATGACAATCTCCTTGCCCTCCAGATGCATGGTGCCGTGGCTTGGGCGGAAATTGCCGGCGATCATCTTGACCAGCGTCGACTTGCCGGCGCCGTTGTCGCCCATCAGGCCGACGACCTCGCCGGCCTCCAGCGAGAACGAGACGTCGTTGACCGCCTGGATGGCGCCGAAATGTTTCGAGATGTTGGCGAGTTCGAGAACCGACACCAGCCTTAAGCCTCCCCATTGTTGACGCAGCAGTTTGCCGGCTTGCCAGCAGCGCTTGCGTTCCGCCCGTCCATCTCCTCACGAACGGCGCGATACGTGCATTTAGGCAAAAGCCGGCAAAGCCGTCAATCAATTGTCTGACGATTAATTTCGAGAC
>NZ_RZSB01001329.1:0-708 GCF_004023285.1 Mesorhizobium sp. M2A.F.Ca.ET.067.02.1.1 | reverse complement strand
CCATCCGGACCGGGTCGCGCCGCATCTGCGCCAGCGCGCCATGATCCGCATGCAGGTGGCCAACATGCTGATCGACGAGGCGAAGCGACGGGCCTTGGCTGGGGCACGCCGTTAGCCGCGCAGTTTACGCAAAAAGTCGAAGACTGCGGGCTTGGAGAAACTCCGGCCTGTGCTTTATGCTTGAACTTCCTCCCCGCGCTGTCCGCGCAAAACTCCCGCCGGAGATCTCATGCATAAACGCCGCCTCGGTCGGACCGACCTCCTTGTTTCGCAAATCTGCCTCGGTTCGATGACCTGGGGGCAGCAGAACACCGAAGCGGAGGGCCACGCGCAGATGGACCTGGCGTTCTCGCGCGGGGTGAATTTCATCGACACGGCCGAGCTTTACCCGATCCCGCCCAAGGCCGAGACGCAAGGGCGGACCGAGAAGACCATCGGCAGCTGGATGAAAGCCAATCGCAACCGCGACAAGGTCATCCTTGCCTCGAAAGTGGTCGGCCGCACGGCCAACACCTGGTTCCGCGGCGATCGTCCCTCGAAGCTGGTGCGCGCCGACATCTTCGACGCGGTCGAGAAGTCGCTGGCCAAGCTCGGCACGGACTATATCGACCTCTATCAGATCCACTGGCCGGACCGGGACATTCCCTGGGGCTCGAATCCGACGCGCGTGGGAGCGGTGGCGCGGCGCCCGGATGCGGCAGGCACTCC
>NZ_RZSB01001328.1:0-709 GCF_004023285.1 Mesorhizobium sp. M2A.F.Ca.ET.067.02.1.1 | reverse complement strand
GAGCTATCTTGAGCCGGCATGAAGGCGCCTTGCCGGCGGGCTTCGACGAGCCGGTCTTCGCCGAGCCGTGGCAGGCCGAAGCCTTCGCCCTGACCGTTGCGCTGCACGGCAAAGGCCTGTTTTCGTGGAGCGAATGGGCGGAGGCTCTGTCCGCCGAGGTGAAGCAACCTGGCGCGGCGAGCGACGGGCATGATTACTACGAGCACTGGCTGGCGGCGCTGGAGAAGCTGCTGGCGGTCAAGGGCGTTGCCGGCAAGAATGATGTCGATGCGCTCGCCGCCGCCTGGGAACGCGCCGCCCATGCGACGCCGCATGGCAAGCCGATCCTGCTCGAGAATGATCCGGGCGCTAGCCGGTAAACTTTGTTCTCTTTACGTTCCTATTTCCGGCTGATAGCCTGGGCTATCGAAGGTGGCGCTTTGTCGCCGACAACGGTCGGTATTGCGGCCAATCTTGTCTTTCGCTTGCGAATCCGGTCTGTCGCACTGATGGAATTTTCTCCCCAACAGGATGAGGCTCTGAAGGCAGTCGGACGCTGGCTCAAAGATGGCCGGCCGCAGGTCTTTCGGCTGTTCGGCTATGCCGGCACCGGCAAGACGACGCTGGCGCGCTATTTTGCCGAGCATGTCGACGGCCAGGTGCAGTTCGCCGCCTTCACCGGCAAGGCAGCGCAGGTGCTGCGCTCCAAGGGGGCGACCAACGCCCGCAC
>NZ_RZSB01001327.1:0-710 GCF_004023285.1 Mesorhizobium sp. M2A.F.Ca.ET.067.02.1.1 | reverse complement strand
CCTTCAGGCCGTCTCCGACTGCCCGACATAGACCTCGATGACGCGCGGATCGCGCCACACATCTTCCGTCTCGCCCGAAGCGATCACCTGGCCCTGGTCCATCACGCAAAGCCGGTCGCAGAGCCGGTTGATGAAGCGCAGATCGTGATCGATGACGATGGTCGCGCAGCCGACGTCGCGGCGAATGCCCTCGATGGCGATGGCCAGCGTCTCCGACTCGGCCTCGTTGAGTCCGGCGGCCGGCTCGTCGAGCAGCAGGAGCGACGGCCCCAGCGCCAGCGCGCGGGCGATCTCGAGCCGGCGCTGCCTGCCATAGGGCAGCGTTCCGGCCGGGCTGTCGGCGAAGCTTGCCAGCTCATATTGCTGCAGCAGCTGGTCGACGCCGATCCGCCTGGCGGCATCGGGGCGCACGGCGCGGCAGGTGATATGCGCCACCTCGACGTTCTGGCGAACGGTCAGATCCTTGAACAGCCTGATGGTCTGGAAGGTGCGGCCTACCCCTGCCCGCGCGCAATGCTCCGGGCCGCGGCCAGTGATCTCCTCGCCCGCCAGGCGCACGCTGCCGCTGTCCGGCTTGAGCACGCCGGAGATGGCGTTGACGAGGGTCGACTTGCCTGCGCCGTTCGGACCGATGAGGCCGAGGATCTCGCCGGCCTCGCAGGTCAGCGAGGCGTTGCGCAACGCCTGCACGCCGCCGAATGTCTTGCTGA
>NZ_RZSB01001326.1:0-710 GCF_004023285.1 Mesorhizobium sp. M2A.F.Ca.ET.067.02.1.1 | reverse complement strand
CGCGGCCCGCCTCGGGAGTTCCGCTTCGGCGATCGAATGCCCGGGCGCCGCTTCCTCGTAAGGAGCGAAAGCACGACGCTGGTCATCGATCGCCGGTTCCGTGCGCGCGACAGGCATCGCCACCTGCTCTATGCTCTCAAACCGAGCACCGGGGGCAGGACGCATGGCGCGGCCGGAGAACAACTCGCCAAGCAGTGTGCCGATCGCCATCAGCAGCAGAGAAGCGGCGGCGGCGGCCCCGGTAATCGGTCCGATCTTCGGGAAATAAGGCTGCGACGGCACCTGCGCCTGCGCGATCAGGCTCGCCGCGACGGGGGAGTATTTGCGGTCCTTGCGCGAGGCCGCCGCATTGTAACTTGCCATATAGGATTCAAGCTGTTGGCGCTGAACGTTCGCGTCGCGCTGCAAGGCATCCAACTGCACCTGCTGTTCGCCGGCGCGTGCCGAGGCGGCTTTCAGCGTGTTCACGTCCGCGACCAGCTGATCCTCGCGGGCCTTGGCCGTTTGAACCTGCGCCGACAGGCCGCGAATGATCTTTTGCGCCTCGTTGCGAATCTGGCCGTCGAGGTCGGCAAGCTGCGACTTCAGCGCCCGGATGCGCGGATGATTGTCCAGCAGGGTCGTGGAAAGGTCGGCAATGTTGGCCCGGAGTTCGACCTGCCGCTCGCGCAGGCGCTGAATCAGCTCGGAGGACAGCACTTCCGGCACGC
>NZ_RZSB01001325.1:0-711 GCF_004023285.1 Mesorhizobium sp. M2A.F.Ca.ET.067.02.1.1 | reverse complement strand
CTGCCGATAGCCGTCTGCATCGGACTGGGAGCGCGAGATGACGGAGCTCAACTCGTCACGCTGCCGGTCGAAGCTTTCCAGCTTGGCATCGTAGACCGCCTTGCGCCGATCGAAGATCGAGGCCTGCAATGTCCAGCTTGGGTCTAGTCCATCATAGCTGAACGGCTTGCCGTCGGCTTCCGCCCTCAGGCGCGCCACTTCGGCTTCGAGCGTGGCGACCTGGGTGGCCAGCGCGGTAAGGTCCGCCGAGGCGAAGGTGGCATCGAGGCGCGCCAGCAACTGGCCCGCCTTCACACGCTGCCCCTCGCGCACCTCGATCGAGCGGACGATCGCAGTCTCCAAGGGCTGGACGACGATGTTGGGCGATTGCGAGACTACCAGCCCCCGTGTTGTGACAACCTGGTCGACAGGGATCAGCGCTGCGAGCGCGATCAAGGCGACGACCATGCTGGAGATGATCCAGACGATGCTGCGTGCGACCCGTGGAATGGGCGCGTTGACGACCGCCGTCGATGGCCACTGGAATTCGAGGATGGCAGGCGCCGTCGGATCGCCGGCCTCTCGCCGGCGCCGGCGGACAGGAAGGGTTGAATAGGTTGTGCTGCTCATGGCCGGCCCAATCTAAGCAAGCCTGGGCGGAACGGCCGCCAAGCGGCCGTGCCGACCGTCAAGATGTCGGTTTTGCTGCAGCCAAAGCTGGCGGTAGAGGGC
>NZ_RZSB01001324.1:0-715 GCF_004023285.1 Mesorhizobium sp. M2A.F.Ca.ET.067.02.1.1 | reverse complement strand
GTGCCCGACGTCAACGGCGTGTTGCGCGGCAAGACCTTGCCGGTAGCCAAGTTCCTCAAGTCGCTCGACGACCGAGCGCTGTATTTACCGAGCAGCGCCTTCCTGGTGGCGATCGACGGCCGCTATTCCGGCTCCATCGATGAGGCCTTTGCCTATTCCGACCCGGACATGCGCATGGTGCCCGACGTTTCGAGCCTGTGCCTTGCGCCAGGCAGCGCCGGCCGAGCCTATGTTTTTGCCGATACGTTCCACATGGACGACCGGCCGTGGATGGCCTCGCCGCGCCATGTGCTGAAAGCCGTGCTCGGGCTTTATGAGCAGCGCGGCTGGCGCGCGGTGGTGGCGCCGGAGCTCGAATTCTACCTCACGGCGCCGAATCCCGACCCGGATCGTCCCATCACTGCGCCGGTCGGGCGCAACGGCCGGCCGGAAAACGTGCAGCATCCCTACGACATGCAGGCGATGGAGGAGTTCGAAGCGGTGACGCGGCGGCTCTATGAACATGCCGCCGTCGTGGGCTTGCCGGTGGAGACGCTGATCCATGAATCCGGCACGGCGCAGCTCGAGATCAATCTGCTGCATGGCGATCCGCTGACGCTCGCCGACCAGGTGCTTCTGTTCAAGCGCCTGGCGCGGCAGATCGCGCAGGCGAACGGCATGCACGCGACCTTCATGGCCAAGCCGATCGCCGCGCAGGCCGGCAGCGCCATGCATC
>NZ_RZSB01001323.1:0-717 GCF_004023285.1 Mesorhizobium sp. M2A.F.Ca.ET.067.02.1.1 | reverse complement strand
GTTCGGCACCGTCTGGGGCATCATGAACGCCTTCATCGGTATCTCGCAGGCGCAGACCACCAACCTCGCCGTGGTGGCGCCGGGCATCGCCGAGGCGCTGCTTGCGACCGCGATGGGCCTTGTCGCGGCCATCCCGGCGGTCGTCATCTACAACGTCTTCGCGCGCTCGATAGCCGGCTACAAACAGATCCTCGCCGACGCCTCAGCCGGCGTCGAGCGGCTGGTCAGCCGCGACCTCGATTTCCGCACGGTGCCGCCGGCAGCGGCGATGGCGGCGGAGTAGCGGCGATGGCGGCGCGGATTCGCGAGACCTCCGGCGACGATCTTGAGGAAAGCCACGACATCAACGTCACGCCATTCATCGACGTGATCCTGGTGCTTCTGATCATCTTCATGGTCGCGGCACCCCTCGCCACCGTCGATGTCAATGTCGACTTGCCCGGATCGACGGCGACGCCGGCGCCGCGGCCCGAGACACCTTTGTTCCTGACGCTGAAAAGCGATCTGACGCTGGCGATCGGCAATGACAGCGTGCCGCGTCCGGCCTTTGCCGGGATGCTCGACAGCCGCACCAAGGGCGACAAGCAGACGCGCATCTTCCTGCGCGCCGACAAGACGGTCGGCTATGGCGACCTGATGGAGGTCATGAACCTCTTGCGCGCCGCCGGCTATCTGAAGGTCGCGCTGGTCGGGCTGGAAACGGCGGGGGGGGATGGG
>NZ_RZSB01001322.1:0-719 GCF_004023285.1 Mesorhizobium sp. M2A.F.Ca.ET.067.02.1.1 | reverse complement strand
AAAAAACCGCTTGGCAATATAAGGGAATGCAGTTAGGGTCCGGCTCAACCGGATGAGACGAAGCAGGCAGTGCTCCCAGCGATTCGGTTTTCCTTGGAAATAGCTGCCTTCTTGCGCAAACGACGCCCAAGCTTCGTGCGGGAATCGTCCGGCAAGTGATGTAACCGGAACAGGATGGCACGTGGCGCCAACGCAATTGATGCGGGCGAACGCCGGTGAAGAAACGAAACGGCTGGCTGCATGAGCGCCTCCGTTCGTGAAGAGTTTTTCGAAAATCCACTATGAAGAGAGTCTAATGAGGCCACAACAGCAGAACAGGCGCATGCGCGGTCGCAACAACAATGGCGGCGGTGGCAACAACAACAACCGCAAGGGGCCAAATCCCCTGACCCGCACCTACGAGAGCAACGGCCCGGACGTGAAGATCCGCGGATCGGCTCAACAGATCGCCGAAAAATACGCCACACTCGCCCGTGACGCGCAGAGCTCCGGCGACCGGGTGATGGCGGAGAACTATCTCCAGCACGCCGAGCACTACAATCGCATCATTGCCGCCGCGCAGGCGCAGATGCCGATCCAGAACGCCCAGCAAAACCGCGACGACTTCGACGACGATCTCGATGAGGATCGTGACGAGTTCGATTCTGTCGGCAACAGCAACGGCGGTGGAGCCGAGGCGCCGGCCGCGGCGAACGGCTCGGGGCCGCAGCCTGTGATCG
>NZ_RZSB01001321.1:0-721 GCF_004023285.1 Mesorhizobium sp. M2A.F.Ca.ET.067.02.1.1 | reverse complement strand
GGTCCGGGCGCCGCCGAATGGCTGGCGCTTCAAGTGACCGGCCTCGTGCCGAAGCCCGGCCGCATCGGCCTCGTCTATTTCTCGGATGACAAGGGCCGCATCGTCACGGAGATGTCGGTGGTGCGTCACCGCGAAGACCTGATGACGCTGATCACTGCCGCGGTGGCGCAATGGCACGACTTCGAATGGCTGAAGTCGCCCATGCCTGCCGATGCGGCTTTCACCCTGACCGACCGTACCGAGGAATACTCGACCCAGATCCTCGCCGGCCCGAATTCGCGCAAAATCCTGGCGGAGCTTTGCGACGCCGATCTCTCGCAGCCCTGGCTCACGCATCAGGAAACGACGATTGCCGGGCGCTGGGCGAAGCTGGTGCGCGTCTCCTTCGCCGGCGAGCTCGGCTGGGAGATCCACAGCAAGGTCGCCGATACGCTCGCTGTCTTCGATGCCGTCTGGGCCGCCGGCCAAAAACATGGCCTGAAGCCGTTCGGCATGTATGCGCTGGATTCGCTGCGGCTCGAAAAAGGCTACCGCACCTGGAAGGGCGATCTTTCGACCGACTATTCGATCCTGCAGGGCGGGCTGGAGCGCTTCGTCAAATGGGACAAGCCCGATTTCCGCGGCAAGGCGGCCTTGCTCAATGAGAAACAGCAAGGCGTGAAGAAGCGCTTCGTCACGCTGGTCGTCGAGAACCCCGGCGACTGCGACGCGCCCTATATGT
>NZ_RZSB01001320.1:0-722 GCF_004023285.1 Mesorhizobium sp. M2A.F.Ca.ET.067.02.1.1 | reverse complement strand
CTCTCCCGTCGTGAAGCCGTTGCCGATCAGGAAGCGGATTGCATCGGCGATGTCTTCCGGCTTTCCGACGCGTCCGGCGGGTAACCGCTCAGCCATCGCGGCCAGAGTCTCGCCCTTCCGGTCGCCGGCGACGAACTCCCAAATCGGCGTGTCGACCCAGCCCGGCGAGACGGCGTTGACGCGGATCGGCGCCAGCTCGACCGCCAAGGCTCGCACCAGCCCCTCCAGCGCCGCATTGACGGCGGCGACCACCGAGCCGCGCGCTGCCGGCCGGTAGGCCGCGATACCGGTGACGAAGGTGAGCGAGCCTGTCGGCGGCAGCTTCGGCGCCCCACGCTTTGCGAGCAGCAGCGGCCCGTAAAACTTGCTCTCCACCACTCGCTGCGCGGCCGAAAGCTCGATGTCGGGCAACAGCCGGTAGGCGCCTTCGATCGCGGCCGCGGTGCTGACGATATGATCGAGCCGGCCGATGCGCTCGAACAGCGCCGCGACCTCATCCTCGCGGCTGACGTCGACCACCGCCGTTTCGAGCGCTCCCGGCCGGCCGAGCCCATCCCGCGCAGCATCCAGCTTCGCTTCGCCACGCCCGGCGATGATGACGTGCGCGCCGTCCTGGAGGCAGCGCCTGGCGAGCGCCAGCCCCATGCCCGAACTGCCGCCGACGATCAGGATCTTTTCCATGTCCATGCCTTTCCTTTGCATGGACGGTCATGTGGCAGGCC
>NZ_RZSB01000131.1:0-10516 GCF_004023285.1 Mesorhizobium sp. M2A.F.Ca.ET.067.02.1.1 | reverse complement strand
TCGCTTGGCATCCGCGTAGTCGCTGCTCCCCTCATTCCCATCGGACGCATTCATCGCCATATCGCGCGGGTCCAGATAGCCTTCGAATGCGGATTCTGCAAAAGGACCTGCCAGACACGCAACTATCACTTGGATCGCTTCATCGCGTTGGAAATGTCGATCCATATCGTTCTCGAAAATCGGCTTTCGCTCCGAGGTGAATCCTTGCGCTGAATAGAAAACCGTGCCTTCGACAAAACCACCGCACTCTCCGTCACCGGCGTCGGGGTAAATACTAACACTTGAGAAAGCAGGGAGTTCACGGTCGTCGTCGAACATCTGACGGTGCAAAACGATGGCGGCCACCGCGTGCCCGGCTTCGTGATGCGCCACAGACGGGAGAAGATATTGGGAGGCTACATTCATGCGGTGCGGCTCTCAGGTCTAGTTTCCATCCAAGCCCTGATATCGGATTCAAGCCATGCGACTCGGCCGGGGGAGATGCGACGCCGCTTAGGGAACAGGCCTGCCTTCAGAGTCGCGCGGTCGCGCTCGAACTGCGTTCCACTGAAGTGCTTCAGGGTCTTTGCCGACTGGCCGGCGGCCCAGGCAAGTGCCCGCTCGCCTTCCACATCTTCAAGCCAAAGATAGAGATCGTCGTCGGGAGCATCCAGCGTTGGACGGACATCAAATGCGTTCATGTCCGGACAGCCTTCAGAAAGAAGGGATAGAGGCTTCCGTTTGATCGGGAACGCTTAGTGTTGGTAGCGGCGCCCACATGTTCGAAAAGCGTGATCATTGATGAGTTCTTCCAGTCGGTGCGGCATCGCAGTGCTTTTGCGCATAGGACCGCAATTGTCGTGCCAACTGGGAAAATCGTTTCGGAACAACGCGATCGCTCTGGCAGCGTTGTGTCAGATGTCCGACATCGTCGAGAATCCGACAACGAGTGCTCCTCCTAATCACCGGATCAACCTCCGGCGCCAGTCGGTGACACCGCATTCCTCTGTCTTTCCAGGAGACGGCGTGGACATCAATGCCGTTCCTCACCGAACCCGCCTCCTAGCCCTTCGCCCATACGTCACGGCCGCCCCCCGGTTTGGCTTCAACCTGAAGGATTACGGCGTCCTCTTCGCAGAGAAGATCGGGTTGTTCGTGGCGCGCGCAGCGGAGCCCAAGGAGCTTTTCTGGGTTGCGGATACTGGCATGTCGATATTACGACCGTGTGTCCTTCGACAAGCTTGGTGGCTTCTTCAACCAGAATCTCGCCGCGGAAATCGAATCGTTATCTGCGCCGCAAAGTGCGGCCGGTGAGCGGCGTGGCCCTGCGTTCCAGTTGGCCACGGTCCTCGCTGGGACGAGCAAGTAAATGGCTTGCGCAGCAACGGTGCGATCACACCTGGAGCACGGCGTCATCAGGAAAGCGCCATCCTTGTGCGCCCACGACACCCTGGTCGCCATCGGCCGCATCGCGGGGGGGCACTGTGGGCGATAACCATTCATTGATCTGGGCGATTGAGGGTTCTGCCGGGGCGCTATTGCTGCTCGGTAGGGCTGCGGGCTGGCGAGTCTACCAAGGCGAGCAACGACAGGCGAGACGGCAGACATTACGTGACGGAACTTGATATTGCAGTGCAGCAAGCGTAGAGCACCGCGCGCTTATCGGAGTGTCGTCCATGGCCCTTACCAATGCTGGTAACGAGGCAGAACCTGTCGAACAATCGAGCCATTCTGAGGTCGAGCAGCACAGCACCAAGGCGCTGATGTTGGGCGCACTAGGTGTCGTTTATGGCGATATAGGCACCAGCCCGATCTATGCATTTCGCGAGGCGTTGCATGCATCAGCGGGTGGCAACGTCGCCAGCCGTGGCGACATCCTCGGCGTACTCTCGCTGATCATCTGGTCCCTGACGATCACCGTGACGATCAAATACATCATGTTCGTGCTCCGCGCCGACAATCGAGGCGAGGGCGGAGTGCTGTCGCTTATGGCGCTGGCGCGCAACAGTTTCCCGACCCGCTCTGCGGTGATCCTCGGCATCGGCATCGGCATCGTCGGCGCGGCGCTTTTTTTTGGCGACGCCGTCATTACGCCGGCAATCTCGGTACTGTCGGCGGTCGAAGGTTTGAATGTCGTCACGCCGACGTTCCAGCCCTATGTGGTGCCGCTGACACTGGCCATCCTGGCGATCGTGTTTGCGGTACAGCGGTTTGGCGCTGGCGGCGTAGGATTGGTGTTCGGACCCGTTACCGCGCTGTGGTTCCTGGCCATCGGCCTTTCCGGGCTCAACCACATCATGGACGACCCGGAAATCCTGCTGGCAATCAGCCCGCATTACATCGTGTCGTTCCTGGTCAACTCGCCTGACGTCGCCTTCGTTACGGTTGGTGCAGTCTTCCTAGCCGTCACCGGAGCCGAGGCGCTCTACGCCGAGCTCGGCCATTTCGGCCGCAAGCCGATCGTGCTCGCCTGGCTGGCGATCGTGTTCCCTTGTCTGTTGCTCAATTATGTCGGGCAAGGCGCCTTCGTGCTGGCAAATGGCGGCGTTGTCGGTCATCCGTTCTTCGAGATGAACCAGGGCTGGACGCTTATTCCGATGGTCGTGCTTGCCACGGCGGCGACCGTGATCGCCTGCCAGGCGGTGATCTCCGGCGCCTTTTCGCTGACCAGGCAAGCGGTACAGCTCAACATGCTGCCGCGTTTCGTCATCCAGCACACGTCGGAAAAACAGTCGGGCCAGATCTATCTGCCGCGCATCAACCTGATGCTGGCGCTGGTGGTGATGCTGCTGGTGGTCGGCTTCGGCGAATCCAGCCGGCTGGCCTCGGCCTACGGTATTTCGGTGACCGGCAATATGCTGGTGACTAACATACTGCTTTTTGTTGTGATGACGCGCATCTGGAAATGGCCGCTCGGCGTCGCGATAGCCTTAATGGCGGTGTTCGTCTTCATCGATACCGGCTTCTTTGCAGCTAACATCGTCAAGGTATTCGAAGGCGGCTGGGCCTCGCTTGCCATTGCCGCAGTGATCGTGATGACCATGTGGACTTGGATAAGAGGCAGCAGGTATCTATTTGACAAGACGCGCAGGAACCAGATTCCGCTCGATTTCCTTGCGGGCAATCTGTTCAAGAAGAAACCGCAGCTGGTGTCCGGTACGGCCGTGTTCCTGACCAGCGATCCCGCCAGTGCGCCGACCGCGTTGATGCACAGCCTGAAGCACTACAAGGCGCTGCACGAACAGAACGTCATCCTCTCTGTGGTGACGGCGCAGCAGCCCGTGGTGCCCGACAGCGAGCGGATCAAGATGGAAACGATCAATGAGCTGTTCATGCGGGTGACACTGACCTTCGGCTACATGGAACAGCCTAACATCCCGCGTGCGCTGGCGATCTGCCGCAAGCAGGGTTGGAAGTTCGACATCATGACGACGTCCTTCTTCCTGTCGCGTCGCTCGCTCAAGGCGTCACCCAACTCCGGCATGCCGGTGTGGCAGGACAAGCTGTTCATCGGCTTGGCGCGCACGGCCGCCGACGCGACGGAGTATTTCCAGATCCCGACCGGACGTGTGGTCGAGATCGGAACGCAAGTGGCCGTTTAGATATGCCCGGTTAAGCAGAATCAATTGGCATTTCGCGAGCCGGTGAATGCCTGACCGGGCGGAGGCCACGATGCTTGCGCCAAACTGGGGTCCGGTTCCAGGCCTGAAGCTTCCGGCCCCGAAAGCCGTCCTTTACGCCTGCGATCATTTCCGTTCCGCATTGTCTTGCCGACCCACCAGTCGAGATGCGCTGAAACGACCTCGCCGGGCAGCAACTTATCATTTGAACCTAATCGATGTGCCGCAAGTCCGACCTTCATTCTTCAGTTCACCGGCTAGCGTTGCCAAAATCGGCGTGCCGCCTAACCGGCGCCGCACCGTGACCTGTCAGGATGCTATGCAGGCGCGAGGCAGAAGCTGGCTCGAGGCCGCCGGCCTGGTGCTGGTCCGGCAGCGGCCGGGCTCGGCCAAAGGCTTCATGTTCCTCTGGAGGATGAGACGGGTGCGGCAAACGTCGTCGTCTGGGTCAAGATCTCTCGAGAAATTCCGGCGCGTGCTTCTTGCTTCGGCCATGCTCGGCGTCCGCGGACGCATCCGACGGAAGAGGAGGTGGTGCACCTCGTCGCCCACGAGCTGACCGATCTGTCGGCCGGGCTGGCCAGCGTGGGAAACCGCAAGACGCCGTTTCCGTTGCCGCACGGCCGAGGGACGAGGCTCATCACGGCGGATCGGGCATCGATCCGCGCGGCATGCCGAAGGGGCGCGACATCGTCGATGCAGTATGACCATATCGACCCTATCAAGTTCAAGACGCGTAACTTCCGGTAGCGCTTCCGGAGGCCACTTCAGCAGCATGTTGTGCACACTTTTGTCGGACCCTGTTAACTGCCGATTGGCAGCAGGTCACCCCGTGCCGGATCCC
Source organism: Mesorhizobium sp. M2A.F.Ca.ET.067.02.1.1 (assembly GCF_004023285.1). Classification (NCBI taxonomy): domain Bacteria; kingdom Pseudomonadati; phylum Pseudomonadota; class Alphaproteobacteria; order Hyphomicrobiales; family Phyllobacteriaceae; genus Mesorhizobium; species Mesorhizobium sp. M2A.F.Ca.ET.067.02.1.1. Next base: position 6,073 of record NZ_RZSB01000131.1, on the reverse strand, counting down.
AAATGTCGTCGCTCTCAAGCGCAACGACTGCCCGCACCCTTTTTAAGTCAGCGAGCACCTCCACCGCCGGACGCCGCCCCGTATCCTGAGCCGCGGCGTAACGGGTGTATTTGTGACTGTCCGGCTCAAACCACTTCAACGATTCCAAAGTAGCCATGGCATCGCCCTTGCGGCTGCGCGTGATGCGAATGATCGTGATCCCATCCTCAGCGCTCGCGTCGAATGGAGACACGCTGCCAACGCTTCATCTGCTCTACCCCATCTTTGTTCCAAGGCGGTCGGATCATCTCAATGAGCCCTGCCTCGGGGTGGCCAAAGCATGCATATTTATCGTTCGGCCCCGCATCGAATTATCATCTGCGATGTGGGACTCGATCTTGGGTTGGCGACGGCTTAGCTCCGGGAGTAGACGTCGGACCACTGATAAGTGCCGGACCTTCTCCACAATTTCTCGGCGGACTCATCGTGAACGCTCGATTGGACGTAAATGCGGTTCGCGGAAACGCAGGTCTGGCCGGCATTGCGGAACTTCGCCTGGACCGCACCGTCAACAGCACCGTCAATGTCGGCATCATCGAAGATGATGAAAGGTGCATTGCCGCCGGTTTCAAGGCTGACCTTCTTGATCTGGTCAGAGCACTGACGCATCAGCAGCCGTCCGGCCTCGTTCGAACCGGTAAAGCTGATCTTTTGAATCTTGAAATTGGTGCAGAGTTCACGGCCCACGCGATCACCTTCGGACGCATAGATCCAGGTTGACCACGCCATCGGGAAAGCCGGCCTGATGGCGAGAGCAAACATTGCACCTAGCCACGCCACGATAAGATCGAGCGCGGCTTCGTTGCGTGCGGGTCTGTGGTCAGTGGAGGGCGGAGGAAAAGCGCTCGGCGTGCTCGCCCTCGCGATACCACTGGTTCGCGCCGGCAAGCGCCAGTTTCTGAGGCAAATCGCCGAACAGCTGGTAGAGCCTTACTCTCAGGGCTTGGCATCTATGTCGCCTACGACCGCCACATGCAGCCCGTCGCGTGCGAAAGCGGCTTTGTGGAAGGCGCTTAGATCGGAGGGCGTTACGCTAGTCAGGCTCCCTTGGGCGGTCTCGAATACGGATGCGTGCCGTAGATTCCGCGCCGCCAGGCCAGCTCGGCGATCGCATGAGGTTCGCGCTCATTGGCAATGATTTCGGAGAGAAGCTGGGCGCGTATGCGGTCGAAAAGTGCTGGTGTAGCCGGCTGCGGGTCCCGCCACCGAGAATGTCGGCCAGCAGTCGAGCGCCGCGGCCTCGCACCAGGGACCGCCCATGAATGACTCATGCGAGGCGTCTCAAGGCTGTCCGCGATCCAGCGCCAGATCTCCGCCTCGCCCGAGGGGCGCAGAGCTGGCCGGTTGTGCAGGAGCCGTAGGCAATATCCGCCTTCCTCGTTCGGATGGGTAACGCTTGCGATACGGAGTCTTGACTTTGGCAGTCGCTCTGTGACATTACCTATATAAAGTTCGAAAGAAGGCGATATGGATCATGCATAGGTCACAGAGACCCGAATGAAGGCAACGTATAAACGCACCTATTCGCGCTACGCGATGGAAGCGCTTGGCCTTTTCGGTAAGACCATCCGGCTTGGCCGGATGCAGCACCGGTTAACCGCACAGGAGTTAGCCGAGAGAATCGGTGTTTCACGCAGCACCCTGCAGCGCATCGAGAAGGGCGATCCCAAAGTCGAAATCGGACTGATGTTCGAAGCTGCTGCCATTGTCGGTGTGAAGCTGTTCGATGCCGACGGCAAGGGCATCACAGCCCTCACAGGCCGCATGGACGATCGCATCGCGCTGCTGCCGAAGCACGTCTACAAGGCCAGCAAGCAGATCGTCGATGAGTTCTAAGGTCCCCAAGTACGACGAAGCCTATGTCTGGGTCTGGCTGCCGGGCGAGACCGCGCCGGTTGTCGCCGGGCGGCTATATGCCCATGACGGACTCGTCAGCTTCAACTATGGCAGGAGCTTTCGTGAACTGGGCAGCGCGATCCCGCTTTATCTCCCGGAACTGCCCCTGAAGGCAGGCGAATTGCCTTTGCTTCCTGGCCTAACCATGCCGGGATGCATCCGCGATGCTGCCCCTGATGCCTGGGGACGACGGGTTATCCTAAACCGCAAATTCGGTGTGAAGGGCGATGAAATCGCGCGGCTCGATATTTCAGAACTGACGTTCTTGCTGGAATCAGGCTCGGACCGCATCGGCGCGCTCGATTTTCAGTTTTCGCCCACGCATTACGAGCCGCGCGCACTGGCCAATGCCACTCTCGAAGAGCTTGTCCAATCGGCGGAGCGGGTAGAGAAAGGTATTCCGCTCACCCCCGAATTAGATCAGGCGCTGCATCACGGCAGCTCGATCGGCGGCGCAAGGCCAAAGGCGCTGATCGAGGATGACGCCGTCAAGCATGTCGCGAAATTTTCCTCGTCTGCCGACCTTTACAGCGTCGTCAAAGGAGAATTCATAGCCATGCGGCTTGCCGCCTTGTGCGGCATCAGAGCGGCATCCGTCTCGCTCGTTCGCGCCGCAGGCAACGACGTGTTGCTCGTCGAGCGATTCGACCGGATCAAGGTCACGGGCGGCTGGCAACGCAAATCCATGGTCTCAGCGCTGACGATGCTCGCGCTCGATGAGATGATGGCGCGTTACGCCAGCTACCAGGATTTGGCGGAGATCATTCGCCACCGATTCACCGCGCCGTCGGAAACTCTGCGCGAGTTGTTCAGCCGCATTGTCTTCAACATACTTTGCGGCAACACCGACGATCATGCCCGCAACCATGCGGCATTCTGGGACGGGGCTAAGCTCACCCTCACGCCTGCGTACGATATTTGTCCGCAGGCCCGCAGTGGCCAGGAGGCCAGCCAGGCCATGCTCATCAGCGGCAATAACCGCATGAGCCGGATAGCGTCCTGCCTTGAAGCGGCGCATCACTTCCTGCTCAGCGCGCCGGAAGCTCTTGCGATTGTTGAAGGCCAGCTCCGATGCATTGCGGAGAATTGGCCGCGTGTCAGCGAGGAAGCTACGCTATCCGGCATAGATCGCAATCTGTTCTGGGGCCGACAGTTCCTCAATCCCTACGCTTTTACGGCGCTGGAAGGAAGCGCCGACGTTCTCCGCGCTCTGGCTGACGAACTACGCAACAGTGTTCACGCCTGATCCGGCGCTGGATTTCGGACAAGCTCGGCAAGCGCAAGACGCCACAATATGGACAACCCTTGCCGTGCCAGGACGAAGATTGAACAAACGGCTCTTCAACAGTGACAACGTGCACTGCGGAGAGATGTTGAGCTGACACCGCAAAAGCCCAAGACGCGCGACTTCCCGCGATACAACTCCACATAACTGAGCGTCTACAAGCGGTGCAGCCAGCCAAACATCCAGCCATCAAAGCGATGATCGTCTGATCTTTTGCCGATGACATCACGTCGGGGAAGACTTGTTCGAGCGCTTGCCGCTTCATATCGATACCGGCCTGGGCGTAGCGCATCGTTAGTTCAGCCCGAGTGGCCTGGCCATCGACTGATGGTGGCGATGTCAACACCCGCCTTGACGAGGTGGATGGCCGTCGTGTCCCGCAAAGGGCGATGATGGATGCTCTTTTCCGCCATGGTGGTTCCTTCGCCCGCAGCCATGTGTGCGCAGCAAGTATCGAACACCGAACCGGGTGAGCAGTGTGGGGCGGTCGTTGCTTTGCTCGGCGGGACAGGGCGATACCAGACGAAGGTCACAATCGAAGATTCAGGATCCCTGAACTCGTGCATCCGTATTGAACATCAGCGAAAACAGAGCGTAATCCCGCTGTCCAGAAGGCGTGCGGCGGTCGATACGCGCCAGGACGCTCTTGATTTCCGGGCTCATCGAGATATTCGACAGGTGCCACCCACGCGCCCTCTTGAAGGGAAGTGTCACCACCAGTTGCAGCGTATCCTAATATTCGGGGTGCTCCGAAATCAGGAACCGCGCAAAGGCATGCATCGCCGCCAGCCTTGCATTGCGGGTCGCAACTGCCACGCTCGACCTCAAGTGATGTGAGAAAGCTGCCCATCCTCTCGGTATTGATGTCGGAGACCGCTTCTTTCAAGAATATCTTCCCGCTCTCCCGCGGCATGAGCCCGTGGCATGCTTCGGCCCAATGCTGTGGATTGATGTTTCTTCATGCAACAACCTCGCTGACGAGACCGCCGAAAGCCCCTTCAAAGCGGTCGGTGGCGATCTCTCGCAGCTTTGGAAGGTAGTGCATTGATTTTTCGTGGAATGGGGACCCTGTTTAAAGGGTGATTTTCGTCCAAACGGGACCCCTTAACGATGGGGTCATCAAGATGCCTCCGGCTTGATCGGAGGCATTTGTGTTTTGGATGTTGGTTTTAGAGACGATTGCAAAGATACGTCGGCTGTCGCTGGTCCAGGGGAAGTCGATCAAAGCGATCTGCCGTGAGCTGAAGATGTCGCGCAAGGTGGTGCGCAAGGTCCTGCGTTCTGAGGAGACGCAGTTCCGCTACGAGCGCAAGCACCAGCCCTATCCCCGCATGGGAGCTCGGCGTGAGACGCGGGACCGGCTGCTGTCGGCGAATGCGGCCAAGCCGCAGCGGGAGCGGCTGCCGGTCGCTTCGACGGCTTCCATTGCATTCCCCCGTCGGTGTCGAAGACCTGCACGGTGCGCTTCGACAACAACAAATACTCGGTGCTGTCGAGTGCCGTCGGTCGGCCCATCGAGATCCATGCTTATGTCGATCGGATCGCATCCGCCAGAGGATGGCGTGGTCGTGGGAGAACACGTTCGCTCTTTTGGCCGCAACGAGGTCGTCTACGATCCCTGGCACACGGCGCGCGCCGTTCCTTGGCTGGGTCGTGCGGTCGGCAATGGAGAAGGTGCGGCGCAGCTCAAGGCGGTTGATGACGTCGACCGGCAGATGGTGTTGATCCTCACCTGGGTGCTGACCGACGGATTGAGCGCGGTCGAGGCCGCCTGTCAGGAAGCCATCGAGCACGGTGCATCGTCGGCGCCGGTGATCCTCAACATCCTGGCCCGCAGCCGCGATCCGGCGCCGGGCACGATCCTTTCCATTCCCCAAGCGCTGAAGCTAGTCACGAGCGGTCGCCGACTGCACCCGCTATGACAGTCTCAGGAGGACAAACAGCCATGGAACGCACCGAGGTACTGGAACTGATGGGAGCGCTGAAGCTCTACGGAATGCGCAGAGCCTATGACGAGATCATGGGCGCGTCGCCATCAAGCGACGGCACGAGCCGCCCAGGATTGTCGGTGATCTCTTGCAGGCCGAGATATCGGAGAAGCAGGCCCGCTCCATCAAATACCAGTTCGCTGTCGCCAAGTTGCCGCTGGCCAAGGACATCGACGACTTCCACTTCGCCGACACGCCGGTCACCCCCTGATGCGCGATCTCGCCCGGCCGCGCCTTCGTCGCCGATCAGCGCAACATCGTCCTGGTCGGCCGCCTTCACGGGTCACCCAACTCGCGCGGAAGGTCGACCGCATTGCGACGGGCGCGTGTCGACTTCCCAACAATGTCAGACAGGAGACGCAACGCTATCGGAGCGATCGCATTGCCCGAAACGATTTTCCCAGTTGGCACGACAATTGCGGTCCTATGCGCAAAAGCAAACTAGACCTGAGAGCCGCACCGCATGAATGTAGCCTCCCAATATCTGCCGCTTGTGGTGCATCACGAAGCCGGGCACGCGGTGGCCGCCATCGTTTTGCACCGTCAGACGTTCGACGACGACCGTGAACTCCCTGCTTTCTCAAGTGTTAGTATTTACCCCGACGTCGGTGACGGAGAGTGCGGTGGTGTTGTCGAAGGCGCGGGTTTTTATTCAACGCAAGGATTCACCTCGAAGCGAAAGCCGATTTTCGAGGACGATATGGATCGATGTTTGGAACGCGATGATGCGATCCGGGAGATAGTTGCGTGTCTGGCAGGTCCTTTTGCAGAATCCGCATTCGAAGGCTATCTGGACCCGCGCGATATGGCGATGAATGCGTCCGATGGGAATGAGGGGAGCAGCGACTACGCGGATGCCAAGCGA
>NZ_RZSB01001319.1:0-728 GCF_004023285.1 Mesorhizobium sp. M2A.F.Ca.ET.067.02.1.1 | reverse complement strand
GCCCTACTCAGCGCATGCCGCGGCCCAGCCGCCGACCAAGCTCGGTGTGCGCGCCGGCGGCTCGGTTCCGGTTGAGACCGCGATCCTGTCTATGGTGACGAAATCGGCCAACGACTCCGCCACCGCGCTCGGCGAATTGCTCGGCGGCAGCGAGGACAATTTCGCCCGCATGATGACCGCCAAGGCGCGCCAGCTCGGCATGAACGGCACCGTCTTCCGCAACGCCAACGGCCTGCCCGATCCGGGCCAGTTCACCACGGCGCACGACATGGCGATGCTTGGCATAGCGCTGCGCGAGCACTTCCCGCAATATTACGGCTATTTCTCGCAACGCTCGTTCATGTATGGCCGCCAGCGCATCAACGGCCACAACCGCCTGCTTGGCCGCATCAAGGGCGTCGACGGCATCAAGACCGGCTACACCCGCATGTCGGGTTACAATCTCGTCTCCTCCGTCGCCGACGGCGACCGCCGCCTCGTCGCGGTGGTGATGGGCGGCGCTTCCGGCCGCAGCCGCGACAACCAGATGGCCGCGCTGATCACCACCTATCTGCCGCGCGCCTCGACGCGCGGCGGCGGCGATCTCATCGCCAAGGGCAATGACAATCCGATCAAGACGCTGGCCAAGGTCTTTTTGCCCAAGCATGACGCACCGACACCGGACGAAAAGCCGGCGACGGACGACACTGTCGTTGCCTCGGCCGACGACGTCCAGGACGACACCCAAC
>NZ_RZSB01001318.1:0-730 GCF_004023285.1 Mesorhizobium sp. M2A.F.Ca.ET.067.02.1.1 | reverse complement strand
GGATAATGATGACTGCTCAAAAACCACGTCCCTCCGGCCTGCTTGCGATCGACCGCGAGATGGCGCGCCAGCATGAGGATGCGCTCGCCTCCTTCGAGGGCAATCGGGAGGCAGCCGCCAAGGTCGCCGCCTCCATCAGCAAGACCGGCCGACTCGTCCTGCTCGGCATGGGCGCCTCGCATGCCGTCGCCCGCGCCGTCGAGCCGCTCTATCGCGCGCATGGCATCGACGCCATCGCGCTGCCGCTGTCGGAGCAGCTCGGACAGCCATTGCCGCTTGCCGGCAAGACGGTGCTCGTGACCTCGCAGTCTGGCGAGAGCGCCGAGGTGCTGCGCTGGTTCTCCGAAGCGGTTCCGCAGGCTGACACCTTCGGGCTGACGCTGGAGGCCGGCTCGTTTCTTGGCCGCACGGTGACTTGCCTTGTCGGCGCCGGCGGCACCGAGCTTGCCTTTGCCGCGACCCGCAGCCTGACAGTGACCTTCGCGCTACATCTGGCGATCCTCGCAGCGCTTGGCGAAGACCCCGCCGCCGCGCTCGCGGCGCTCCAGGCGCCCGAAACGGTCGAGATCGATGCAGCCTTGGCCGCGCTGAGCAAGGTCGCGACCATCGTCACCTCCGGCCGCAAGCTTCAAGGCGTGGCTGAAGCGCTTGCGCTCGGCTTCACCGAACTGTCGCGCCTGCCCTGCTTTTCCCTCGAGGGCGGCCAGCTTCGCCACGGGCCGATGGAAAT
>NZ_RZSB01001317.1:0-733 GCF_004023285.1 Mesorhizobium sp. M2A.F.Ca.ET.067.02.1.1 | reverse complement strand
CAGCCGTGTAACGGATGTCGTGCGCCAGCGCGGCGTCGCGCAGCATCCATTCGCTCATCAGCTTGGAGAGGCCATAGGGCGATTCCGGCGCAAGCCGCGCATCCTCGCGCACCGGCTCCAGCCCGGCGCCGCCATAGACGGCGGCGGTGGAAGAGAAGATGAAATGCGGCACGCCCTCGCGGACGGCCGTCTCGATCAGCGTGCGGGTCTTGCAGGTGTTGTTCTCGTAATAGCCGAGCGGATCGGCGACCGATTCCGGCACCACGATCGAGCCGGCGAAGTGGATGATGGCGTCGACCTTGTTTTCGCGGATGATCCGGCCGACCAGGTCTCGGTCGGCGACGTCGCCGACGACGAGCTTTGCTTCCGGGGCCACCGCCCATTCGAAGCCGGTGGAAAGCCGGTCGAGCACCACGACACTCTCGCCGGCGTCCAGCAACTCCCAGACCATATGGCTGCCGATATAACCGGCACCGCCCGTCACCAAAACCGTCATCTTCTACCTCGCTGATCAAGATTTATCGGAAACTGTCTCAACAGCCACCGTGCTGGAAACCCCGCCGCAAGCCCGTTAAAGTCCATGTCGTTCCCCCAAAACCGCTGTACACGTTTGGGCGATATGCATTGGCCTCCCTCTAACGTTAAGTCGGTAACAGTTCCTCCCGTCCGAGGCATCGTACTGAAACAAATCTGCTTCAAACAGCCGGGAATAGGCCACGATCCGGCATCGTTA
>NZ_RZSB01001316.1:0-733 GCF_004023285.1 Mesorhizobium sp. M2A.F.Ca.ET.067.02.1.1 | reverse complement strand
GTCGTGGATGGCGATCGAGGTGTGGCTGTAGGCGCCGGGATTGATGACGATTCCTGCAGCCTTCTCGCCGGCTTCCTGGATCCAGTCGACCAGATCGCCCTCATGATTGGACTGGCGAAAATCGATCCCGAGCCCGAGCGCGGCGCCCGCCGCCTTGCAATCCTCTTCGATGGCCGCAAGCGTCTTGCCGCCATAAATTCCCGGCTCGCGTTTGCCGAGCGCATTGAGATTGGGACCGTTGAGGACGAAAATCGTTTTCAATATGCCGACCTTGTTTCACGCCGACCCCAAGCCGGCGCACTGGGCCTCTATAATGGGCATAGCCGCCCGCGAAAAGAGCGCAAGTGCGTTCTTACGCTGTCCACAGCGGCCGGCTTTTGTATCCGCAAGCGCCTACAGTGCGCTCTTGGCCTCTTCGATCTTTTCCGCCAGAACCTGCTGGCCGAGCGCTCCGAAGATCACCTCGTTGCCGACCACATAGGACGGCGTGCCAGTGATCGACAGTTTCGTCGCAAGGTCATAGGTGCGCGAAAGCGTCTCGGCGATGCGCGGATCCTTCATCTTCTCGCGCAGCGTCGCCTCATCGGCGCCGAGCGAAAGCGCCACCTTGATAGCGGTCGCTTCGGTGGCGCGGCCCTGGCCGCCGAGCAGCGCGGTGTGGAATTCGCCGTATTTCTCCGGATGCATCAGGTGGAACGCCATGGAGACGACGCTGGCCTTCTGCGAATCGGGG
>NZ_RZSB01001315.1:0-737 GCF_004023285.1 Mesorhizobium sp. M2A.F.Ca.ET.067.02.1.1 | reverse complement strand
CGCCTGAGCAGCTGGGCGCCGTGCTCGACCTGATCAAGGAAGGCACCATTTCAGGCAAGATCGCCAAGGACCTGTTCGAGATCGTCTGGAACGAGGGTGGCGATCCGCGCCAGCTGGTCGAGAGCCGCGGCATGAAGCAGGTCACCGACACCGGCGCCATCGAGAAGGCCGTCGACGAGGTGATCGCCGCCAATCCGGACAAGGCCGAGCAGGCGCGCGCCAAGCCGACCATGGCCGGCTGGTTCGTTGGCCAGGTCATGAAGGCGACCGGCGGCAAGGCCAACCCGCAGGCGGTCAACGACCTCGTCAAGGCCAAGCTGGGCATCGAATAGAGCGATGTTCGTCCGCACCGCCAGCGAGCGCGATCTTGTTGCGGTCCGCGCGCTGCTGGTCGAGACCTGGCATGCGACCTATGATGCCATCTATGGCGCCGAGCGGGTTACGGCGATCACCGACGACTGGCATTCGATCACCTCGCTCAAGACGCGGCTGACGCGTCCGAATTCCGAGTTCCTGGTTGCTGACGACGGCAAGCGGCTCGGCGGCATGGCGTTCGCCGCCGCAACCACCGACCCGAAGATCGTCCTTCTGAACCAGCTCTACGTGCATCCGGCCTGCCAGCGGCAGGGGATCGGCCAGTCGCTGCTCGACGAAGTCGAGGCCAGTTTTCCGGAGATGGATACGCTGCGCCTCGAAGTCGAGGAAGCAAATGCCGTGGCGATCGCCTTCTACCAGGC
>NZ_RZSB01001314.1:0-738 GCF_004023285.1 Mesorhizobium sp. M2A.F.Ca.ET.067.02.1.1 | reverse complement strand
GACCAGGGCCGAGCTCGGCGTGCTGCTCGCCTATGCCAAGATCGTGCTGTTCTCCGACATCGTCGCCAGCGACGTGCCGGACGAGCCGCATTTCGACCGCGACCTGATGGGCTATTTCCCGGAGCGCATGGCCAAGAAATTCGCCGGCGAGATCCGCGACCATCGGCTCCGGCGCGAGATCATCGCCCGCGTCGTCGCCAACGATCTCGTCAATCGCGGTGGGCCATCCTTCGTCAACCGGCTGCAGGAAGCCACCGGCCGGCCGGCGGCCGATGTCGTGCGCACCTTCGCCGTGGTTCGCGACGGCTTTGCGCTGCCGGCGCTCTATCGCGAGATCGACGCGCTCGACAACCAGATCGACGGTCAGATCCAGCTCGATCTCTACCAGTCCGTCAGCCGGCTCATCTTTGTAACCAGTGGCTGGTACCTGAAGAACGAAGCCGGCTCCGCGCCGCTCGGCCAGCGGATCGACGAGCTGCAAGAGGCCCGCAAGGCGCTCGAGCCGAAGCTCGTCTCGCTGCTGCCGGCCTTCTCGCGCGAGCGCATCGAGGAGCGGCGGCAAGGCCTGTTCAAGGGTGGCGCGCCGGAGAAGCTCGCCGGGCAGCTCGCTTTGGCCGAGGTGGCCGAGCTGATCCCCGACATCGCGCTCACCGCGCGCACCGCCAATGCCGACATCGTCAGCGCGGCCAAGGCCTTCTTCGCCGTCAGCGACGCCTTCCGCATCCCGCGCGTCGAGGA
>NZ_RZSB01001313.1:0-740 GCF_004023285.1 Mesorhizobium sp. M2A.F.Ca.ET.067.02.1.1 | reverse complement strand
TGCCCGAAGGGCGGATGAGGGGCGGCGCCGACGCTCATGCAGATGTCACGACGCCGTCGTCTAACGAACCAGGATTGCCCTCAGATCGTTCACGTTCGTCCCCGTCGGCCCCGGCACGAACAAATCTCCAACCGCATCAAATGCCGTCCAGGCGTTGTTGCCGGCGAGCATTGCCTTGGCATCGACGCCTGCCGCCCGCATGCGCGCCACGGTCGAGCCGTCGGCGAAGGCGCCGGCATTGTTCTCCGAGCCGTCTATGCCGTCGGTGTCGGCAGCAAGGGCATGAATGCCCTCGACACCGTCGATGCCGATGGCGAAGGCGAGCAGGAATTCGGAATTGCGGCCGCCCTTCCCCTTGGCCCGCAGCGTCACGGTCGTCTCGCCGCCGGACAGGATCAGCACGGGCTTGGCGAAAGGCCGGTTGCGAGCGGCTACCTCGCGCGCGATCGCGGCGTGGACGCCGCCGACCTGGCGGGCCTCGCCCTCGATCGCATCCGACAGGATGACGGCCTCGATGCCTTGCCGCTTGGCCTCGGCGGCGGCGGCTTCCAGCGACACGCCCGCGGAGGCGGTCAGATGCACTTCATTGCCGGCAAAGCGCGGATCGTCGGGACGCGGGGCATCGGCGTCGGGTGAATTGATATGGGCCATGACCGAGGCCGGCAGCTTCATGCCATAAGCGGCGATCGAGGCCAGGGCATCCTGACGGCTGCCGGTGTCGGGAACGGTCGGCCCCGAGG
>NZ_RZSB01001312.1:0-740 GCF_004023285.1 Mesorhizobium sp. M2A.F.Ca.ET.067.02.1.1 | reverse complement strand
AGATGAAGGACCTGAACGCAAACGACGTCGAGGCGGCCATGCGCATGGTCGAGGGCTCCGCCCGCTCGATGGGCCTGGAAGTGGTGGGCTAAGATCATGGCAAAGATTGCAAAGCGTGTTGCTGCGAGTCGCGAAGGCATCGATCCAAACAAGGCTTATGCGCTCTCCGAGGCGCTGCAGCTGCTCAAGGACCGGTCCAAGGTGAAGTTCGACGAGACCGTCGAGGTCTCGATGAATCTCGGTGTCGATCCGCGCCATGCCGACCAGATGGTCCGCGGCGTGGTCAACCTGCCGAACGGCACCGGCCGTTCCGTGCGTGTCGCCGTGTTCGCCCGTGGCGATAAGGCTGAGGAAGCAAAGGCCGCCGGCGCTGATATCGTTGGAGCCGAGGATCTGGTCGACATCGTCCAGAAGGGCACGATCGATTTCGATCGCTGCATCGCCACGCCGGACATGATGCCGCTGGTCGGCCGTCTGGGTAAGGTGCTCGGCCCGCGTGGCATGATGCCGAACCCGAAGGTCGGCACCGTGACCACCGACGTGGCTGCGGCCGTCAAGGCTTCGAAGGGCGGCGCCGTCGAGTTCCGCGTCGAGAAGGCCGGCATCGTCCAGGCCGGCGTCGGCAAGGTTTCGTTCGACGTCAAGGCGCTGGAAGAGAATGTCCGCGCCTTCGCCGATGCGGTGAACAGGGCCAAGCCGGCCGGCGCCAAGGGCAACTACGTTAAGAAGGTGTCGGTCAC
>NZ_RZSB01001311.1:0-743 GCF_004023285.1 Mesorhizobium sp. M2A.F.Ca.ET.067.02.1.1 | reverse complement strand
ACGGTGCATAGGCAGGGCCTACCGAGCAGTCTCGGCTTGCCAGCCGCAATGGTCAGGTCCACCTGCCTTGAACGAGCCGATGACCTGTTCGCCGAACAAAAGAGCGATTGACTCGAAGTAAGTTGTAGGATGATATGTATCACCTGATATCGATAAATCTCCATGACCGTTGATCGCCTCTCGCCGGAAATACTCAGCGCCATGGAAGGCGCCGTCGGCCGAAACGGCATTGCCGCCGAGCCGGCTGGAATGGCGAAATATCTGGGCGACTGGGCGGGCGATTATCGCGGCGAAGCGCTTGCCGTGCTGCGGCCCGGCTCGGTCGGCGAAGTCCAGGCCCTGATGCGCTTGTGCAACGAGCTTGGGCTCGGCATCGTTCCGCAAGGCGGCAACACCGGGCTGGTATCAGGCGCGATCGACAGCAAAGGCGGCGGCCTGGTTGTCTTGAGCCTGGAGCGGCTGAACGCCATCCGGCAGATTGATGCCGGCAACTTCACCCTGCAAGCCGATGCCGGCTGCGTGCTGCAGACGATCAAGGACGCCTGCGAGGCGCAAGAATGCCTCTTCCCGCTCGCGCTTGGCGCGCAAGGCAGTTGCCAGATCGGCGGCAATGCGGCGACCAATGCCGGCGGCGTCAACGTGCTGCGCTATGGCATGGCACGCGACCTGATCCTCGGTCTCGAAGTCGTGCTGGCGGACGGCGAACTGTGGAACGGCTTCTCTGGTCTGCGCAAGAACAACAG
>NZ_RZSB01001310.1:0-745 GCF_004023285.1 Mesorhizobium sp. M2A.F.Ca.ET.067.02.1.1 | reverse complement strand
CTTCCCGACCGAATACGCCCCCGGAACGCTGCGCGACCGCTTCGGCCTCGCCCGTCCCGCCAATCGCTTCGCCGAGCAGCGCGCCAATCAGCGCGCCGTGTCCTGAGGAGAGCCGCCATGACCGCCGCACCGAGATTGCAGCCGCGCGAGGCGACCGCGCCGCAGCTGATCAACGTCCTGCACAGCCCCAAGCGCATCCGCGTCAAATTCGGCGGCCGCGTCATCGCCGACAGCCGTCACGTGCTGGTGCTGCGCTCCAACCACTTCCTGCCGATCTATCTCTTTCCGCTGGCGGCGATCGACCAGTCGGTGCTGAAGCCTTCGAAACAAGGCCAGCAGCATCCGGTCGGCGGCGAGACGAAATACTGGGATATCGAAGCGGGCGACCGGCGCGCCGCCGATGCCGCCTGGTCGTTCATAGCTCCGCCCGACGAGAATCTCGCGCCGCTCGCCGGCCGCATCGCCTTCACCTGGAACCTCGTCGATCAATGGTTCGAGGAGGAGGAAGAAGTCTTCGTCCATGCCCGCGATCCCTATGCGCGCATCGACGTGCTGCAGAGCTCCAGCCATGTCGAGATCTGGTTCGACGGTGAGCCGATTGCCGACAGCCGCCGTCCGGTGCTGCTGTTCGAAACGCATCTGCCGACGCGCTTCTACCTGCCGCCGGAGGATGTCCGGCTCGATCGGCTGAGGGCCTCGCTGACGAGGACCCGATGTCCCTACAAGGGCATCGCCTCCTATTGGT
>NZ_RZSB01000130.1:0-10578 GCF_004023285.1 Mesorhizobium sp. M2A.F.Ca.ET.067.02.1.1 | reverse complement strand
GTCGACGGTATCCCGAACTATCCGACGATCGAGGCGATGCTTGCGGCTGAACCTGGTGTCCAGGCGGTCTCGCTCTGCATGCCGCCGCAGTTCCGCTACGACGCCGCACGCACCGCGCTGGAGGCGAAGAAGCATGTGTTCCTCGAAAAGCCGCCGGGCGCGACGGTGAGCGAGGTCGAGCATCTCAAGGCGCTGGCCGACAAGAACGGCGTCTCGCTCTTTGCCAGCTGGCATTCGCGCTATGCGCCGGCGGTAGAGGCCGCGCGCGCCTTCCTCGTCTCGGCCAAGCTGACCTCGGCCGCCATCAACTGGAAGGAAGACGTGCGCCGCTGGCATCCGAACCAGGAATGGATCTGGGAGCCAGGCGGCTTCGGCGTTTTCGATCCGGGCATCAACGCCCTGTCGATCGCCACGCATATCCTGCCGCCGATGTTCATCACCTCGGCAGTGCTCGATTTTCCCGAAAACCGTGCGGCACCGGTCGCGGCGCATGTCGCCTTCCGCACCTCGAACGGCCTGCCGGTGACGATGGAACTCGACTGGTTGCAGACCGGGCCGCAGAGCTGGGACATCCTGGCCGAGACTGACAAGGGCAAGATGGTCCTGTCCGGCGGCGGCGCAAAGCTCGCCGTCGACGGCAAAGTCATTCACGACGAGCCGGAAGCCGAATATCCGATGCTTTACAAACGTTTCGCCGAGATCGTTCGCACGGGCACTTCCGATGTCGACCTCGCGCCGCTGCAGCACGTGGCCGACGCCTTCATGCTGGGCAAGCGCAATGTGGTCGAGGCGTTTTTCGACTGAGTCAGCGGCAAAGCGCCGAAGCGAGCGAAATCCCTATTCTACGATCGCGATGGCAAAGCCGTCATAGCCTTTGGCGCCGACGGTCTGGATGGCCGTGCCGTCCAGCCGCTTGTCACCGCTGATGAACGAAAACGCGGCGCGGGCGCCTTCGACATTGACGTCGCCGCTGTTCTTCTTCACGACCGCTCCGTCGCGGATGACGTTGTCGCAGACGATGACCGTGCCCGAGCGCGACAGCTTCATCGCCCAGTCGAGATAATTCGGGTTGTTGGGCTTGTCGGCGTCGATGAAGATCAGGTCGAATGGGGCGGCATTCTGGTCGGCCAGCGCGGCGAGCGACTGTAGCGCCGGGCCGACCCGCAGGTCGACCTTGTCGGAAACCCCTGCCCGCTCGAAATTCGAGTGCGCGACCCTGGCGTGGTGCGGAACGAGCTCCAGCGTCACCACCTTGCCGTCCGCCGGCAGTCCCCTCGTCATCCAGATGGTCGAGTAGCCGCCGAGCGTGCCGACCTCCAGCACGGTCTTCGCGCCTCGGATGCGCACCAGCAGCGACAGCAATTTGCCCTGCGCGGGCGACACGTCGATGGCCGGAAGGCCCTGGTCGCGGTTGGCCTTAAGCACGGCGTCCAGCACGGGGTCCGCTTCGAAAAGCGAGGAAACGATATAGTCATCGACTGCCGCCCAGGCCTTGCTGCTCATAGCTCTTCCTCCTTCGTGAAGTTAGATCGGGATGACGCTCGTAGATCCATCATCCCGATCTGGTTCTTTGTTGGAGCATGATCTTTCCTGAAAACCGGTACCCACTTTTTCAGGATCGTGCTCTGAATGCAAAAAGGGGCCCGCGCGGGCCCCTTCCTTTCTTCTCTTATATCATGCCGTTTACTGCGCGGCGTTGACCATGTCGGTCAGCATCGGGTCGGCGACCTCGACACCGGAGGCCTTGCGGCGCTCGTCGATGATGAGCTCGTCGCGCGAGGTTGCGATGCGCCTGATCTGGCTCATCGTGCCGCCCGTGCCGGCGGGGATCAGACGGCCGACGATGACGTTTTCTTTCAGGCCCTGCAGCATGTCGGTCTTGCCGGCAACCGCAGCCTCGGTGAGCACCCTGGTCGTCTCCTGGAAGGAGGCGGCCGAGATGAAGGACGGCGTCTGCAGCGAGGCCTTAGTGATGCCGAGCAGCACCGGCTGACCTTCGGCCGGCTTCTTGCCGTCCTCGATCAGGCGCTCGTTGACCTCTTCCAGCTCGATCACGTCGACGTGGTCGCCCGGGATGTAGGTCGAGTCGCCCTGCGTGGTGATCTCGACCTTCTGCAGCATCTGGCGAACGATCACCTCGATGTGCTTGTCGTTGATCGACACGCCCTGCAGGCGGTAGACCTCCTGGATCTCGTTGACGAGATAGGAGGCCAGCGCCTCCACGCCCTTGATCGCCAGGATGTCGTGCGGCGCCGGGTTGCCGTCGAGGATATAGTCGCCCTTCTCGATGACGTCGCCGTCCTGGAGATGGAACGGCTTGCCCTTCGGGATCAGGTACTCCACCGGCTCCAGCGTCGAGTCATGCGGCTCGATGATGATGCGGCGCTTGTTCTTGTAGTCGCGGCCGAAGCGGATCGTGCCATCGATCTCGGCGATGATGGCGTGATCCTTCGGACGGCGAGCCTCGAACAGTTCCGCAACACGCGGCAGACCACCGGTGATGTCCTTGGTCTTGGCGCTTTCCATCGGGATACGCGCCAGGACGTCGCCCGGCTTCACATGGGCGCCCGGCTCGACCGAGAGGATGGCCTCGACCGAGAGCAGGAAGCGTGCATCGCCGCCCTTCGACAACTTGCCGACCTTGCCCTTGGCGTCCTGGATGACGATCGCCGGCTTCAGGTCGCTGCCGCGCGGCGTCGAACGCCAGTCGATGACCTCACGCTTGGTGATGCCGGTCGACTCGTCGGCCGTTTCCTGAACGGAGATGCCGTCGACCAGATCCTCGAACGCCACGCGACCCTCGATTTCGGTGAGGATCGGGCGGGTATAGGGATCCCACTCGGCGATACGCTGGCCGCGCTTCACCTTGTCGCCATCGTCCACGAAGATGCGCGAACCATAGGCGACGCGGTGCGTGGCACGCTCCTTGCCGGTCTCATCGAGGATGAGCACCGCCATGTTGCGGCCCATGACCATCTGCTGGCCTTCCGAGTTGCGCACCACGTTGCGGTTGCGGATCTGCACCTTGCCCTCATAGGAGGCTTCAAGGAACGAGGAATCCACCACCTGCGCCGTGCCGCCCATGTGGAAGGTACGCATGGTGAGCTGGGTGCCCGGCTCGCCGATCGACTGCGCCGCGATGACGCCGACGGCCTCGCCCTGGTTGACGGGGGTACCGCGAGCCAGGTCGCGACCGTAGCAGCGGCGCACACGCCGGTCCTGACCTCGCAGGTCAGCGCCGAACGGATGCGGACCGACTGCACGCCGGCCTTTTCGATCTGCTCCACATCGCGCTCGTCCATCAGCTTGCCGGCCTTGACCAGCAGATCGCCGGTGACCGGATGGTTGATGTCGTCGAGCGCAGTGCGGCCCAGCACGCGCTGGCCGACCGAGGCGACGATCTGGCCGGCATCGACGATCGGCTGCATGGTGAGGCCCTTGTCGGTGCCGCAATCAACCGAGTTGACGATGCAGTCCTGCGCCACGTCGACGAGACGGCGGGTGAGGTAGCCCGAGTTCGCCGTCTTCAAGGCGGTGTCGGCCAGACCCTTGCGGGCGCCGTGGGTCGAGTTGAAGTACTCGAGCACGGTGAGGCCTTCCTTGAAGTTCGAGATGATCGGCGTCTCGATAATTTCACCCGAGGGCTTCGCCATCAGGCCGCGCATGCCGGCGAGCTGACGCATCTGGGTGGGCGAACCGCGCGCACCCGAATGCGACATCATGTAGATCGAGTTCATCGGCTTCTGACGGCCGTTGTCCTCGAATTCCACCGCCTTGATGCGCGCCATCATCTCGTCGGCGACCTTTTCCGAGCACTTGGCCCAGGCGTCGACGACCTTGTTGTACTTCTCGCCCTGCGTGATCAGGCCGTCATTGTACTGCTGCTCGTATTCCTTGGCCAAAGCCTCGGTGTCGGAAACAAGCTTCAGCTTGGTGTCCGGGATCAGCATGTCGTCCTTGCCGAACGAGATGCCGGCACGGCAGGCATGGGCGAAGCCGAGCGCCATGATGCGATCGCAGAAGATGACCGTCTCTTTCTGACCGCAGTGGCGGTAGACGGTGTCGATCATCTTGGAGATGTTCTTCTTGGTCATCTCCTGGTTGGCGGTCTCATACGGCACGTTGACGTTCTTCGGCAGAAGCTCGCCGATGATCATGCGGCCCGGCGTGGTGTCGTAGATCTTCGACACGACATTGCCTTCAGCGTCGACCGTGCGGAAGCGGCCCTTGATCTTGGCGTGCAGCGTCACGGCCTTGGTCTCCAGCGCATGCTGGAGCTCGCCCATGTCGGCAAACACCATGCCTTCGCCCGGCTCGTTCTGGTTGACGATCGAGAGATAGTAGAGACCGAGAACCATGTCCTGCGACGGCACGATGATCGGCGCGCCGGAGGCCGGGTGCAGGATGTTGTTGGTCGACATCATCAGCACGCGGGCTTCGAGCTGCGCTTCCAGCGACAGCGGCACGTGGACCGCCATCTGGTCACCGTCGAAGTCGGCGTTGAAGGCGGTGCAGACCAGCGGATGCAGCTGGATCGCCTTGCCTTCGATCAGGGTCGGCTCGAACGCCTGGATGCCGAGGCGGTGCAGCGTCGGCGCGCGGTTGAGCAGCACCGGATGCTCGCGGATAACCTCGTCGAGGATATCCCAAACCTCCGGACGCTCCTTCTCGACCAGCTTCTTCGCCTGCTTGACGGTCGAGGAGAAACCCTTGGCGTCGAGGCGGGCGTAGATGAAGGGCTTGAACAGCTCGAGCGCCATCTTCTTCGGCAGACCGCACTGATGCAGCTTCAGCTCCGGACCGGTCACGATGACCGAGCGACCGGAATAGTCGACGCGCTTGCCGAGCAGGTTCTGACGGAACCGGCCCTGCTTGCCCTTGAGCATGTCGGACAGCGACTTCAGCGGACGCTTGTTGGCGCCGGTGATGACGCGGCCGCGACGGCCGTTGTCGAACAGCGCGTCGACGGCTTCCTGCAGCATGCGCTTCTCGTTGCGCACGATGATGCCGGGAGCGCGCAGCTCGATCAGCCGCTTCAGGCGGTTGTTGCGGTTGATGACGCGGCGATAGAGGTCGTTCAGATCCGAGGTCGCAAAGCGGCCGCCGTCCAGGGGAACCAGCGGGCGCAGGTCCGGCGGGATCACCGGAACCACCTTCATGATCATCCATTCCGGACGATTGCCTGATTCCATGAAGTTCTCCACGACCTTGAGCCGCTTCAGATACTTCTTCTGCTTCAGCTCGGAGGTGGTCGAAGCCAGCTCCGAACGCAGGTCGCCGGCGATCTTCTCAAGGTCCATGCCGGCCAGGAGGTCATGGATGGCCTCGGCGCCGATCATGGCGGTGAAAGAATCCTCGCCATACTCGTCGACGGCGAGCATGTACTCCTCCTCGCTGAGGAGCTGGTTCTCCTTCAGCGCGGTGAGGCCCGGCTCGGTGACGATGTAGTTCTCGAAATACAGCACACGCTCGATGTCCTTGAGGGTCATGTCGAGCAGCGTGCCGATGCGCGAGGGCAGCGACTTCAGGAACCAGATATGGGCGACGGGCGCGGCTAGCTCGATATGGCCCATGCGCTCGCGGCGAACGCGCGACAGCGTGACTTCGACGCCGCACTTTTCGCAGATGACGCCCTTGTACTTCATGCGCTTGTACTTGCCGCACAGGCATTCATAGTCCTTGATCGGGCCAAAAATGCGCGCGCAGAACAGACCGTCACGCTCCGGCTTGAAGGTGCGGTAGTTGATGGTCTCCGGCTTCTTGATCTCGCCGAACGACCAGGACAGAATCTTCTCTGGGCTGGCAAGCGAGATCCGGATGGAATCGAACACCTGCGCAGGCGCCTGCGGGTTGAAGAGATTCATGACCTCTTGGTTCATGCCGTTCTCCTTTTCGGGGTCCTCGATAACCCCTTCAATCGATCGCGGACGAAATGTCCGCAGACTGGCCGGTCAAACCGGCCGAAGACTTCTTGGTTGAGCATGACCTTGTCCGAAAACCGGTGGCCACTTTTCGGGGTCATGCTCGGGGCGCGCCGCTTCCTGGAGCGGCGCGCCATAGGCTTCATTCGGCTGCGTCGGGCAGACGCGTCGGAGCCTCTTCGACCTGGGTGTTTTCCAGTTCCACATTGAGGCCGAGCGAGCGCATTTCCTTGACGAGAACGTTGAAGCTCTCCGGAATGCCCGCCTCGAACGTGTCGTCGCCGCGCACGATCGCCTCGTAGACCTTGGTGCGGCCGGCCACGTCGTCCGACTTCACCGTCAGCATTTCCTGCAGCGTGTAGGCGGCGCCGTAGGCTTCGAGCGCCCAGACCTCCATTTCGCCGAAGCGCTGGCCGCCGAACTGCGCCTTGCCGCCCAGCGGCTGCTGGGTGACGAGCGAGTACGGACCGATCGAACGCGCGTGGATCTTGTCGTCCACCAGGTGGTGCAGCTTGAGCATATAGATATAGCCCATCGTCACCTTGCGATCGAACGGCTCGCCGGTGCGACCGTCATAGAGCTGCGACTGACCGCTGGTGTGCAGGCCTGCCTGCTCCAGCATGGTGTTGATGTCGACCTCGTGCGCGCCGTCGAACACCGGTGTCGCGATGGAGACGCCGCGGCGCATCTGCTCGCTCAGGCGAACGATGCTCTCGTCGTCATACTCGCGGATCGGCTCGTTGCGATCGTTGGCCGGCATGAAGCTTTCCAGCGTCTTGCGCAGCGGCTTGATGTCGCCGCCACCCTTATACGCGTCGATCAGCTCGCCGATCTTCCTGCCCATGCCTGCGCAAGCCCAGCCCAGATGCGTTTCCAGGATCTGGCCAACATTCATGCGGCTCGGCACACCCAGCGGGTTGAGCACGATATCGGCATGCGTGCCGTCCTCGAGGAAAGGCATGTCCTCGACCGGAACGATGCGCGACACGACACCCTTGTTGCCGTGACGGCCGGCCATCTTGTCGCCAGGCTGCATCTTGCGCTTCACCGCCACGAAGACCTTGACCATCTTCATGACGCCCGGAGGCATTTCGTCGCCGCGCTGCACCTTCTCGACCTTGTCCATGAAGCGCTGCTCGAGCGCCTTCTTGGACTCGTCGTACTGGCCGCGCAGAGCCTCGAGCTCGCCCTGGAGCTTCTCGTTCTCCACGGCGAACTGCCACCACTGCGAACGCGGATACTCGTCGAGCGTGTCCTTCGACAGCTTCGAGCCCTTCTTGAAGCCCTTCGGCCCGGCAATCGCTTCCTTGCCGACCAGCATGTCGGAAAGACGCGCGTAGACGTTGCGGTCGAGGATCGCCTGTTCGTCGTCGCGGTCCTTGGCCAGACGCTCGATCTCCTCGCGCTCGATCGCCATCGCGCGCTCGTCCTTCTCCACGCCGTGGCGGTTGAAGACGCGGACTTCGACGACCGTGCCGAAGGTGCCCGGAGGCATGCGCATGGAGGTGTCGCGGACGTCCGAGGCCTTTTCGCCGAAGATGGCGCGCAGAAGCTTTTCTTCCGGTGTCATCGGGCTTTCGCCCTTCGGCGTGATCTTGCCGACCAGGATGTCACCCGGCTGCACCTCGGCGCCGATATAGACGATGCCGGCCTCGTCGAGGTTCTTCAGCGCCTCCTCCGAAACGTTCGGAATGTCGCGCGTGATTTCCTCCGGCCCGAGCTTGGTGTCGCGCGCCATGACCTCGAACTCCTCGATGTGGATCGAGGTGAAGACGTCATCGGCCACGATGCGCTCGGAGAGCAGGATCGAGTCCTCGTAGTTGTAGCCGTTCCACGGCATGAACGCGACCAGCACGTTACGGCCGAGCGCCAGATCGCCGAGTTCGGTCGACGGACCGTCGGCGATGATGTCGCCCTTGTTGACGCGGTCGCCCATGCGCACCAGCGGCCGCTGGTTGATGCAGGTGTTCTGGTTCGAACGCTGGAACTTCATCAGCCGGTAGATGTCGACGCCCGACTTGCCGGGATCGAGGTCTTCCGTGGCGCGGATAACGATACGGGTGGCGTCCACCTGATCGACCACGCCGCCGCGGCGAGCGCCGATGGCCGCGCCCGAGTCACGGGCGACGACCGGCTCCATGCCGGTGCCGACGAACGGCGCCTCGGCGCGCACCAGCGGCACGGCCTGACGCTGCATGTTCGAGCCCATGAGCGCGCGGTTGGCGTCGTCGTTCTCGAGGAACGGGATGAGCGCCGCCGCGACCGACACCATCTGCTTCGGCGAGACGTCCATCAGGTCGACGTTCTCGCGCGGCGCCATCATCACTTCGCCGGCGTTACGGCAAATGACGAACTCGTCGACGAAGCTGCCGTTCTTGTCGAGCTCGGCGTTGGCCTGCGCGACATAGTGCTTGGCCTCTTCCATCGCCGACAGGTAGACAACTTCGTTGGTCAGCTTGCCGCCCACGATCTTGCGGTACGGGCTTTCGATGAAGCCGTACTTGTTGACGCGCGCGAAGGTGGCCAGCGAGTTGATCAGACCGATATTCGGGCCTTCCGGCGTCTCGATCGGGCAGATGCGGCCGTAATGCGTCGGGTGCACGTCGCGCACCTCGAAGCCGGCGCGCTCGCGGGTCAGACCGCCCGGTCCAAGCGCCGAGAGGCGACGCTTGTGGGTGATCTCCGACAGCGGGTTGGTCTGGTCCATGAACTGCGACAGCTGCGAGGAGCCGAAGAACTCGCGCACGGCGGCGGCCGCCGGCTTGGCGTTGATCAGATCCTGCGGCATGACCGTGTCGATCTCGATCGAGGACATGCGTTCCTTGATCGCGCGCTCCATGCGCAGCAGGCCGACGCGGTACTGGTTCTCCATGAGCTCGCCGACAGAGCGCACGCGGCGGTTGCCGAGATTGTCGATGTCGTCGATCTCGCCCTTGCCGTCGCGCAGCTCGACCAGCGTCTTGACCACGGCCAGGATGTCTTCCTTGCGCAGCACGCGCACGGTGTCCTCGGCCTTGAGCTCGAGGCGCATGTTCATCTTGACGCGGCCGACGGCCGACAGGTCATAGCGCTCGCTGTCGAAGAACAGCGAGTTGAACATGGCTTCGGCGGTCTCGAGCGTCGGCGGCTCGCCCGGGCGCATGACACGATAGATGTCGAACAGCGCGTCCTGGCGGCTCTCGTTCTTGTCGACGTTGAGCGTGTTGCGGATATAGGCGCCGACATTGACGTGGTCGATGTCCAGAATCTGGATCTCGTCCTCGCCGGTGCCGAGCAGCACCTTCAGCGTCTTGTCGTCGATCTCGTCGCCGGCCTCGAGGAAGATCTCGCCGGTGGCATAGTTGACGATGTCCTCGGCGAGGTAGTTGCCGAGCAGATCCTCGTCGGTCGCCTTGATGGCCTTGAGACCCTTTTCGCCAAGCTGGCGGGCCTGGCGGGCGGTGATCTTCTTGCCTTGCTCGACGACGATTTCACCGGTGTCGGCATCAACCAGATCGCCGACGGCCTTGAGGCCGCGGAAGCGCTCTACGTTGAACGGAATGCGCCAATGGTCGCCGGCGCGCTTGTAGGTGATCTTGTTGTAGAAGGTCGACAGGATCTCTTCGCCGTCCATGCCGAGCGCCATCAGCAGCGACGTCACCGGGATCTTGCGGCGGCGGTCGATGCGGGCGTGCACGACGTCCTTGCTATCGAACTCGATGTCGAGCCACGAGCCGCGATAGGGAATGACGCGCGCGGCAAACAGAAGCTTGCCCGACGAGTGCGACTTGCCCTTGTCATGGTCGAAGAAGACGCCCGGCGAGCGGTGCATCTGCGAGACGATGACGCGCTCGGTGCCGTTGACGATGAAGGTGCCGTTCGACGTCATGAGCGGCATGTCGCCCATGTAGACGTCCTGCTCCTTGATGTCCTTGATCGACTTCGCGCCGGTATCCTCGTCGATATCGAACACGATGAGGCGCAGCGTCACCTTGAGCGGCGCAGCATAGGTCAGGTCGCGCTGACGGCACTCGTCAACGTCGAATTTCGGTGCCTCGAACTCATACTTCACGAACTCCAGCATGGAGGAGCCGGAAAAGTCGGAGATCGGGAAGACCGACTTGAAAACGGCCTGCAGTCCCTCGTCCGGACGGCCGCCCTTGGGCTCGTCCACCATCAGGAACTGGTCATAGGATGCCTTCTGAACCTCGATCAGGTTCGGCATCTCCGCAACTTCCGGGATCTTTCCGAAGAACTTGCGTACGCGTCTGCGGCCATTGAAAGTCTGGGTCTGGGCCATCGTCGCTCCTTAGCTCTAAACTCGGGACGAACCTCGCCGCGGCTCGCCTTGCACCAACGGGCCGCCTCGACGGCTGCCCCTATCTGTTTTCCGGCCTGCACTGCCAACAGCTTGGCGGGTACCGGCTAAAACGGGAGAAAACCCGTTTCCGGAAGGCCGCTTTTCGGCCCTCAGGAAAGAGGTTTTCAAACGCCTCGCGCAACAAAGTCTCCCTCAGTCCAAGGGAGGGGCGGACGGCGCGAGACCGTCCGCCCACGCCTAATTACTTCAGCTCGACCTTGGCGCCAGCTGCTTCCAGCTGAGCCTTGAACTTGTCGGCGTCGGCCTTGGAAACGCCTTCCTTGACCGGCTTCGGAGCCGCTTCGACCAGGTCCTTGG
>NZ_RZSB01001309.1:0-746 GCF_004023285.1 Mesorhizobium sp. M2A.F.Ca.ET.067.02.1.1 | reverse complement strand
GCCCAGATCGCCGTCATCGATGGTTCCAATCTGGATCAGCGCGCGCAGGACGAAGAGCACAGCACGAAATCGCACGATTCCAAATCGGACGAGAAGGAGAAGAAAAAGAGCCTCGTTTGCACCTATACGAACAAATACAGGTCGCAAATGTTCAGCCGCTCCCCTGGCGAGGCGCTGAGCCGCGACGCCGAGAACGCAAAGCTCATCCGCTACTATGCGCAAAAATATGGCGTTCCGGAGGGGCTGGCGCTGTCGGTCGCCTACCAGGAATCCCGCCTCGACAGCTGCGCCGGTTCGCACACCGGTGTCAAGGGCGTGATGCAACTGACGAAGGGAACGGGCCGGCAGC
Source organism: Mesorhizobium sp. M2A.F.Ca.ET.067.02.1.1 (assembly GCF_004023285.1). Lineage (NCBI taxonomy): Bacteria > Pseudomonadati > Pseudomonadota > Alphaproteobacteria > Hyphomicrobiales > Phyllobacteriaceae > Mesorhizobium > Mesorhizobium sp. M2A.F.Ca.ET.067.02.1.1. The sequence goes on along the minus strand of NZ_RZSB01001309.1, from coordinate 397 downwards.
TCGGCTTCGATCGCGATATCAACGAGCAAAACATCGAGGGCGGCGTCAAATATCTCGGCAAAGGCGTCGCGCAGTGTGGCGCCAGCAACTACAGTTGCCTGGCGAGCTTCTATAACGGCTCGAACGCCGCCGAACAGGCTGGGTGGGCCTCGGGCGTCGGCCGATGGCACGGCTATTTCAACAGTTACGTCTCTAGCGGAGAGGCGCCGGCGGCGTCCCCGCCGGCGATCAGCATCGTGACATCAAGCGGACCGGGCGGGTCTGCCCAAAGCGGCGCCCTCGATTCCGTCTCCAAAGCCGCGGCCGACCTTGACGGGAGCTCCGCACAGATGATGTCCAATTCCTCGCGGATCGACGCGCTCGCCGGCGGCGTCGGACAGGTTGGCGAATACAAGGA
>NZ_RZSB01001308.1:0-748 GCF_004023285.1 Mesorhizobium sp. M2A.F.Ca.ET.067.02.1.1 | reverse complement strand
GCATAAAGCGACATGCATCGAACCAAAGACCGCCAATGACCAGCGCCGCCGAGATCATCGCCACCCTTGGCCTTAAGCCGCATCCCGAGGGCGGCTGGTATGCCGAGACGTTTCGCGACGCCGCGGGCGGCCCGCGCGGTCATTCCACCGCGATCTACTTCCTCCTCGAGCAAGGTCAGCTTTCGGCATGGCACCGGGTGAAGGACGCGGCCGAGGTCTGGCACTTCTATGCCGGCGCGCCGGTGGCGCTGTCGATGCATGAGGAGGAAGGCGCAGGCCTGGTCATCGAGCAGGATCTGGGCACGGCCCTTGCCACGGGCGAGCGGCCGCAGGTCGTCGTACCGGCCGGCTGGTGGCAGTCGGCGCGCAGCTTAGGTGAATGGACGCTGGTCGGCTGCACCGTGGCGCCGGGCTTCGATTTCGCCGCTTTCGAGCTGGCTGAGCCCGGCTGGCGGCCGGTCTAGGCCAGCAGAAACCCCAGCGTGATCGCCAGCTGGGCGGCGTAATAAAGCACCCAGACCGCGTAGCGCATCCACAGGCGCTGTGGCGAGATCGCCGCGAACAGGAAGCGCTCGGTCGCCAGCAACCCGTCCGAAGCGATGAACAGCACCGCGCCGGCGATGACCCATGCGCTGCCGGTGGTGAGCGCCGAAATGCCCATGGCGAGGATCGCCGCGACATAGACGGCGATCGGGATGCGCAGTTGCGGGCCGACGCGGCGCCAGAGCGCGGCAAGCATGACGATGCT
>NZ_RZSB01001307.1:0-748 GCF_004023285.1 Mesorhizobium sp. M2A.F.Ca.ET.067.02.1.1 | reverse complement strand
GGACAGCGTGAAACTATGGGCGATGATCGAGACGCCGAAAGCGCTGCTCAATATCGGCGCCATCGCCGAGCTCGGGCGCGATCCGGCTTCGAGGTTGGCTTGCTTCGTGGCCGGAACGAACGACCTGGTGAAGGCGACCGGCATTCTGGCGACGCCCGACCGTCGCTATCTGATGCCGTGGCTGATGCAGCTGGTTCTGGCGGCGCGGGCCGGCGGCCTCGACGTCATCGACGGCGTCGCCAATGATTTCCGCGACCTCGACGCTTTTGCCCGCGAATGCGCCGAGGGAGCCGCCATGGGCTTCGACGGCAAGTCGCTGATCCACCCGGCCCAGATCGAGCCGGCGAACCGCGCCTTTTCGCCGTCGCCCGAAGCACTTGCCGAGGCCCGTGCGATCCGGGATGCGTTCGCGCGGCCTGAAAATGCAGGCAAGGGGGTCATCGCGCTGGACGGCCGCATGGTCGAGCGGCTGCATCTGGCGCAAGCCGAGAAACTTCTGGCGAAGGCCGCGATCATCGGCGCATGATGCGCCGATACACATGATGGGTTCGAAAAATGAAACTCTACCGCTTTCTGTCCGGTCCGGACGATGCCACCTTCTGCCACAAGGTCACCGCCGCGCTGAACAAGGGCTGGCACCTGTTCGGCTCGCCGACCTATGCCTATGACAAGAAGACCAAGTCGATGCGCTGCGGCCAGGCCGTGGTGAAGGACGTCGAAGGCCAGGAATATACAGCCGACACCAAGC
>NZ_RZSB01001306.1:0-752 GCF_004023285.1 Mesorhizobium sp. M2A.F.Ca.ET.067.02.1.1 | reverse complement strand
CCTTGGCGGGCTGGTCGCCTTGCGCCGCGGCGGCTGCCGTTCCGGTCGCCGCCGGCTCGGCGCCGGCCGGCGCCGGCCTGTCGGGCCGCCAGCTCGGCACCGGCACATCGGCATAGTTCTGATCGGCCTGGTCGACGAATGCCTTGGGCGCCGGTCCGGTTGCGCCCCCGAGGCCGACCGCGATCAGCGTCGGGTGGTCGAGCTTCACCTGATAGGGCGACTTGGGCTTATCCTTGGCAGCGACCTCGGGGGCCGCCTCGGATTGCTCTTCCTTCGGCTTCTTCTTGCAGATCTCGTCATGCATGTCGTTGGGCGACAGCGTATCACCATAGGGCTTGAGAGCGGCCAGCGTCGTCGTACCCGCCGCCGGCATATCGAAACCCTGGTCGAGCAGCTTTGCCGCCGCCTCGGCGCGGCTGACCGCCGATTTTTCGCCAAGCACCACGGCGACCAGCGTGCGGCCGTTGCGCGTCGCCGAGCCGATCATGTTGAAGCCGGAAGAGCAGACGAAGCCGGTCTTCATGCCGTCGGCGCCGGGATAGCGGCCGATGAGCAGATTATAGTTCGGGAGCGCCTTCTTGCCGACGGCAAGGCCTTCGATTGAGAACCAGGGCGCATACTGTGGAAAATCATTGCGCAGCGCCGTCACCAGCACGGCGAGGTCGCGCGCTGTGGTGTATTGTTCCGGCGAATAGAGCCCGTTCGGGTTGACGAAATGCGTTCCGACCATGCCGAGCCGGGCCGCCTCGGCG
>NZ_RZSB01001305.1:0-758 GCF_004023285.1 Mesorhizobium sp. M2A.F.Ca.ET.067.02.1.1 | reverse complement strand
ATGCCGATCTTCATCGACCGACGCCTGAATCCCAAGGACAAGAGCTTGGGTAACCGCCAGCGCTTCCTCAAGCGCGCGCGGGACGAACTGAAGCGCAGTATACGCGACCGCATCCGCACCGGCCGGATCGCCGAAGCGGACAAGGAATATGCCGTGCCGATGCCGGAAAAAGGCACCGGTGAGCCGAGCTTCAACGATGCCAGGAACAGCGGGCGGCGCCAGCACATCCTGCCGGGCAACAAGAGTTTCTCTCCCGGAGACCTGATCCCCAAACCCGGCCAGGGCGGCGGCGCCGGGTCGTCGTCTCCGGGCGACACGGTCTCTGAAGACGATTTCCGTTTCGTGCTGTCGCGTGAGGAGGTTCTCGATCTCTTTTTCGAGGATCTCGAACTGCCCGACATGGTCAAGCTCAACCTCAAGGAAATCCTCGCCTTCAAGTCGCAGCGTGCCGGCTTCGCGACAACCGGTTCGCCGACCAACATCAACGTCGCGCGTACGATGCGCAACAGTCATGGCCGCCGCATAGCGTTGAGGCGGCCGAAGCAGGCGGACGTGGATGCCATCGCCGGGCAGATCGCCGCGCTGGACTCTCAGCCGGTCAGCGCAGCGACGCGTCTGCGTGTCGCGGATTTGCGCAAGGAGTTCGAACGGCTGGAGCGCCGCCGCAAACGCATCGCCTATGTCGATCCGATCGACATCCGCTTCAATCGCTTCGATCCCCGGCCGCTGCCGAATGCCAGTGCCGTGATGTTCTGCCT
>NZ_RZSB01001304.1:0-769 GCF_004023285.1 Mesorhizobium sp. M2A.F.Ca.ET.067.02.1.1 | reverse complement strand
AGACAGGCGCTGGTCGCGACCAGTTTCGAGCGCTTGATGACGATGCTGGTCGCCGCCCACAGGACGCCGGAACCAAGGCTGAGCAGATCGCCCAGAAGGGTCGTGTCGCTGCCCGCGACAATGCCGTCCGAGAACACGGCCACCAGGCCGCAGAAGGCCAGGACAAGCCCACCGAGCTTGCGCGCGTTGATGCGCTCGCCGAGCAGGAAATGACCGCCGATCAGCACCCAGAATGGCATGGTGTTGACCAGCAGCGTGTTGCGGGCGACGGTCGTGTATTCGAGGCCGATATAGAGGCACAGGAACTCGATGCCGAAAAGCACGCCGACGACGACGCCGGCGGCCAGCGTTCCATCCGCTTCGAACAGCTTGATGCCGCGCAGCCGGCACCAGCCAAGCACGCAGGCTCCCCCGATGAGCGAACGGGCGATCGAGACGAAGACGGGGTCGTAGCCTGCGTAGGAGATCTTGGCCGCGACGTAGTTCAGGCCCCACGAGAAGGTCAGCCCGACCATGATGGCCGCTGCCGCCATGTCGACCGCGTCGCGGCGATCCAGTGCGGGCGCAACGGTCAATCTAGTCCTCCGCGCTCTGTTCGTCGAAGCCGAGCAGGTTCCAGCTCTGGCGCATATGGGGCGGCATCGGCGCCGTCACATCGATGACGCCCTGGTCCGGATGCGGGATGACGATGCGGCGGGCGTGCAGATGCAGGCGGGTTTTGTTGTCCCCCCGGGATTTCCCGGTGGGATCCGGCTCCGAAAATTTTGGG
>NZ_RZSB01001303.1:0-772 GCF_004023285.1 Mesorhizobium sp. M2A.F.Ca.ET.067.02.1.1 | reverse complement strand
GATTGCTGGACGCTTGGGCGGATGGAAATGGGGTTTGGGGGGTTAGGGGCAAGGGTCGCTTGGAGGCGACCTTCGCGTTCGTAATCCTCGGGCTTGACCCGAGGATCCATGCCGTGACGTTTGCCGAAGGACGCGACGGGCCAGAATTCTGCACCGTAGCCGCGCTCGCAGGGTATGGCATGGATCCCAGGGTCTGCGCCGCGTCGCTCCGCTCCTTGCTTCGCCCTGGGATGACGAACTCACGAGCGGATTTGCCAACCACGGGCGTCGAAGAATGCCCCTGTCTCCAGCGGCCAGGCGAAGCTTTCCGTCCTTCTCTAGGTGACATAACGCTTCCCCTGGTTATATGATAAAAGCACTCCACTAAAACGGAGGAGCCTCCGTTTATTTAGCTGGGGTCTGGCCAGTCATGGTTCAACCCCCATATTGCGTTGGTGGAGAAAAAAGTGCCCGAGCCCGAAATGATCGCTGAAGCGACGCGCGATGCGCCGGCGCCAAAGCCGCTGCGCGCCGATGCGCAGCGCAACCGCGACAGGCTGGTCGAGGTGGCGGCGCAGATGTTTGCCAGCGACGGCGTCGACGCCTCGCTGGAGGAGATCGCCAAGCGGGCAGGGGTCGGCATCGGCACGCTCTACCGCCATTTCCCGACGCGCGAGCATCTGGTCGAGGTGGTCTACCGCCGCGAGGTGGAAGGCCTCTGCCACGCCGCTGACGAACTTGCCCACGAGCATCCGGCCGACGTCGCGCTGGAGCTCTGGATGCAGCGCTTCGT
>NZ_RZSB01001302.1:0-773 GCF_004023285.1 Mesorhizobium sp. M2A.F.Ca.ET.067.02.1.1 | reverse complement strand
CCTCCTCATGGGCGTGGGGGGCGCAGCCGCCGGCGGCATCTGGATAGGTGTCGTCGGCGCGCTCCGCCATTACCGAGCCGTCAACGAGACCATCTCCAGCCTGCTGATGGCCTATATAGCCATCGCGCTGATGAACCATCTGGTGGAAGGGCCGCTGCGCGACCCGGCCTCGCTGAATAAACCCTCGACCCAGCCGCTGGCCGACATCTACCGCATCGGCAACATACCGGGCATGGAGGTGCATTGGGGTCTCGTGGTCGGCATCCTCGCCTGCGTGCTCTCCTGGCTGCTGATCGAGAAGACCCGCTGGGGTTTTGCCGCCCGCATCGCCGGCGGCAATGTCAGGGCCGCGCAGGTCCAGGGCCTTGCCGTCGGACCGCTGATCGTCGGCTTCACCGCGCTGGCGGGCGGTTTCGCCGGCCTCGCCGGCATGCTGGAGGTCGCGGCGGTGCAGGGCAGCGCCAACGGCTCGCTTGCCGCCGGCTACGGCTATACCGGCATCCTCGTCGCCTTCCTCGCCCGCCACAACCCGCTTGCCATCATCCCTGTCGCCATCCTGCTTGGCGGCATCGACGCGTCCGGCGGACTGATCCAGCGCCGCATGGACCTGCCCGACGCAACTGTCCTGGTGCTGCAGGGCATGCTGTTCATCGTCATCCTTTTCAGCGAGACCTTCTACGGCCGCTTCAAGCTCTTCAACCCGGACCTCTGGCAGAGGCCCCATTTTTTGAAGGGAAATGTCTGATGGAAACGACCGACATCGGACTGTGGGG
>NZ_RZSB01001301.1:0-777 GCF_004023285.1 Mesorhizobium sp. M2A.F.Ca.ET.067.02.1.1 | reverse complement strand
TGATGTAGTCGACCGATGGGTCCGGCGGGAACTTGAACACCACCACGTCGCCGCGCTTGGGCTCCGAGCCCCAGATGCGGCCGGAAAAGATATCGGGACCGAACGGCAGCGAATAGCGCGAATAGCCGTAGGCCCATTTGGTGACGAAGAGATAGTCGCCTTCGAGCAGAGTCGGCCGCATCGAGCCGGACGGGATGGAGAAAGGCTGGAACAGCAGCGTGCGGATGACGAGCGCGAGCAGCAGAGCCTGGATGATGACGGAAAAGGTTTCCCCGAGCCCGCCGGATTTCTTCTGCGATTTTTCAGCCACGCTCATGTCGTCCTCGATTGTGCGATGTTGGTATAGAGTCTCGGCGCGCGCTGAGCAACGTCATGCCGCTCGTGGTCAGATGGAATCAATGTGGCGCTTGTTCGGCGGGCACCGCCTCGATAATCACAAAGGCTTGAGCAAGCGGGAAATCATCGGTGATGGTGAGATGGATCAGCGCCCGGTGGCCTTTCGGCAGTATGTTCTCCAGCCTGGCGGCGGCGCCGCCGGTCAGCGCCATGGTCGGCGCGCCGCTCGGCAGGTTGATCACGCCCATGTCGCGCCAGAACACGCCCTCGGCCATGCCGGTGCCCAGCGCCTTGGCGCAGGCCTCCTTGGCGGCGAAGCGCTTGGCGTAGGAAGCCGCGCGGGCGGCCCGCTTTTCCGACTTGGCCTGCTCGACCTCGGTGTAGATGCGCTGGACGAAGCGCTGGCCGTGCCGCTCCAGCGATTTTTCGATGCGTCTGATG
>NZ_RZSB01001300.1:0-779 GCF_004023285.1 Mesorhizobium sp. M2A.F.Ca.ET.067.02.1.1 | reverse complement strand
GTCCATTGCGGCCCCTCCCTGCTATACTGGTTTGGAGCCTTTTAGCACGCGCCCGCGATTTTTCGCGACCGCAAATCGCGGGCTCCGGCTTCACAATGCCGGAGCGGAAATAATCTACCGATTCCAGCTGGTTGGCGGGAGAGCTTCAGGCGATGCTCAGAAGGCGCTTACGTAGAGGCCGCCGTCGACCGGGATGTTCTGGCCGGTTAGGTAGCCGGCATGGACCGAACAGAGGAAGGCGCAGATCTGCCCGAATTCCTCAGGCGTGCCGAGACGTTTCGCCGGCACGTCGGCGCTGATGCGGGCCTTGCGCGCGGCTGCCGCGGCCGGGTCTTCCTGAGTGCCTGCTTCATGTGGGCCGCGCAACCGGTCGGTGTCTAGTTTCCCGGGCAGCAGGCTGTTGATGGTGACGTTGCGATCGATCACTGTGCGCGCCACGCCGGCCAGGAACGAGGTCAGGCCGGCGCGGGCGCCGGAAGACAGGTCGAGGCCGGGGATCGGCACATAGACCGACAGCGAGGTGATGTTGACGATGCGGCCGAAGCCGCGCTTGGCCATGCCGTCGATCACCGCCTGGATGAGCTCGATGGGCGTCACCATGTTCTGCGTAACGCCCTCGAGGATCTTGGCGCGGTCGAGCTCGCGGAAATCGCGGAGCGGCGGGCCGCCATTGTCGTTGACCAGGATGTCCGGATCGGGGCAGGCGGCAAGAATCGCCTTCTGGACCTCGGGTTTCGACACGTCGCCGGCCACTTCGATTACCTTGACGCCGAATTTTT
>NZ_RZSB01000012.1:0-35316 GCF_004023285.1 Mesorhizobium sp. M2A.F.Ca.ET.067.02.1.1 | reverse complement strand
GGGAAATGCCTGCTTGGGCAATCGCGATCTTCATGGCGCGCCGCGCGCCATCGCCATCCTCGGGGCCGGAAGTAACGTGATGGGCGTCTGCCGTCGTGCCATAGCCAACTACCTCAGCGAGCGGCTCCGCGCCGCGCGCCAGCGCATGGCTCAATTCCTCGATGACGAGGATGCCAGCGCCTTCGCCCATGACGAAGCCGTCCCGCGACATGTCGAATGGACGGGAGGCCTGGTCGGGGCGGTGGTTGAAGGATGTCGAGAGCGAGCGTGCGGCTGCAAAACCGCCGAGACTGACGGTGTTCATGCATGCTTCCGTGCCGCCGCACACGGCTATGTCGGCTTCATCGGCGCGGATGATACGGGCCGCATCGCCGATCGCCTGGATGCCGGCAGCGCACGCCGTCACCGGTGCCCCGATGTGGCCTTTGAAGCCGTGGCGGATCGAGATGTGGCCCGCAGCGAGATTCACCAGGAAAGACGGCACCGTGAACGGTGAAAGACGCCGGACGCCGCGTTGATCGACGGTGCGCACCGCCTCGGTGATGGCGGGGAACCCGCCGACGCCTGAAGCAATGATCGTCGCGGTGCGAGCCCGCTCGTTTTCCGAGGCCGGCTTCCACCTAGACTGGGCAAGCGCTTCTTCCGCCGCAGCCAGCGCGAAGAGAATGAAGCGATCGATTCTTCGCTGATCCTTTGGAGCCACGAAGGCATTCGCATCGAGGCCGGCTTCCGGGTCTTCCTCCCGGGAAGGAACCACGCCGCCAACCTTCGCGGGCAAATCTCCAACAATCTCGTCGGCCAGCCTGCGGATGCCCGAGCGGCCGGCCAGGAGGCGCGACCAAGACCTTTCGACATTGGCGGCAAGGGGGGTAACCGCGCCCATGCCCGTAACAACAATCCGCCGCATCTATTCTCCTTTCGATTCCAGCACTCTTCCGGTGCCAACCGGTGTGGCTCGGGGCTGGCCCGGATCCGGCAGCCAGCCGAGCTGGATGACCGTTTCGCCGCTCGGCGTGCAAACGACCGAAAAGCTCGCAATCGAAGATGTGAGCATCACTGCTGCCTCGCCCTTGCACGCAACTCCGAGACTTGCGCTTCCCTGACTCGCCTTTCGAGGAGATCCAGCTCGGTGGTGTCGATCGCCTCCTCAAACCGGCGCAATTCTTCCAGCCAGTGGCGCCAAGACGCCCGTCGTCCTTTGGTTGGAGAAGCCATTGTCATTGGGCCGATCCCCGTTGGCGACCATCGGCCAGCCCCGCCCGTATGCTCTCGGCGGCCGCTTGCAGGAATTGCTCCGACAGCCCCTCGTCATTGACGGCCCTCGAAAGGATGACCGCGCCGACCATGGTCGAGAGAATTGCCATGGCCTTGTCGCGGGAATCCCCTTGACGCGCATCGCCAACCCAACCGCCGAGCAGGTCGAGGTATTTCCTGATCCCCGTTTCGAATGACGCTTTGACGTCGCTGCCTTGCCTGGCGGCATCCGAACCGAGCGCCACAACCGGGCAGCCGTCCATCCTTTCTCCGCGATGCCCGCTACTAAGGTAGAACTCGATCACAGCACCAACTGGATCTTCGGGTTTCGACGCAGTTGCTTCCGCCCATCGGTGGGCAGAGCTCTCCATCGCCCGCCTGGACGCCTGCGCCCCCAGGTCCTCCTTTGATGCGAACTGTTTGTAAAAAGCACCTTGGGTTAGCCCGGCGCCCTTCATCAGATCCTTCAGGCCGATGCCGTCGAAGCCATGCTCCCGAAAAAGCCGGCTGGCCACATCGATCACGGTTTGCCGGTTCTGCTCAGCCTGATTGCGACTCACGCGCATCATCACCTCCTTTTTTAGATTGCATTCGTAATCTATAACCTATAGAGTTCGAACGCAATCTAATTCGACATGAGGCTGACGGGCATGAAAAAGAGATCGGTTATTATGCTGGGCGGGGTCCTGCTGGCCGGATCAGGGGCCATCGCGGTATCAGGGGCGACGGCATTCGCCACATTCGCCAATCCCACGCGGGAGGCATCCGCGGCGAACGATCCAAGACAGGAGCCGCCCGTCGTCAAGCTGGCGACGGCAGCGCGGGTAAGCGGTTCCGAACGCAGCTTCACCGGCATCATAGGGGCGAGGGTGGAGAGCAATCTCGGCTTTCGCGTCCCGGCAAGATCGTCGAGCGGCTGGTGAATGTCGGCCAGCAGGTCAAAGCCGGCCAGCCGCTGATGCGGATCGAAGACACCGATCTTCGCCTGGCGCTCACGGCAAAGCACAATGCCGTTGTTGCCGCGCGCGCGATCGTGGCTCAGACGCAACCGGATGAACGGCGATATGCCAATCTGCTGAAAGACGGATGGGTCCCCCGGCAGCGCTACGAGCAGGCAAAGGCCGCGCTGGACACAGCCACGGCCCAGCTCGCCGCCGCCGAGGCGGAAGCGAAGGTCGCGGAGAATGAGGCGATATACGCCGTCCTGCTGGCGGACGCCGATGGAACGGTGGTCGACACGCTCGGCGAGCCGGGCCAGGTCGTCTCCGCCGGCCAGACGGTGGTCCGGATCGCATTGACCTGGTCCTTCGGCTTACTCACCCATGCACAGGGTTCTGCTCGATTCGACCGCGTAGGTGAGAATGCCGCCGAAGAGACCGATCGTCCGAGATGCTGTTCCGGCTCCGCCACGCACGATTGCTCGCCCACGCAGCTTTTCCGTCTTCACGTTGGCGCGTGTCTTGCCGGCCATGATGTCCTTCATGGCTTGGGTGATGTCGGCCTTGGCCAAATCCCTGACCCGTCGACGCCCGAGCAGAGGAAAGATGTGGCGCTCTATGCGTCCGACATCGGTGGAGATCGTCGGGCCTTAGGCCGCCCGCGCTTGCCGAGCACAAGGCCATTCCTCAGATCTTCGAGATAGCGAGTGCAGAGTTCCTTGACGGTGATCGCTTGAGCGAGAAGCAGTTCCGTCACGATTCGGCCTACTGAGCCGATTCGTCCGGCCGCGCCAGTCACGAGAATCGGAAGTTCATGCTGTGTCTCGTTCATCTTCCGCCTCGCTCAGAATGAACATGCATCGCCGCACCACCATGGCTTCACGCGGCACCTCGATCGGCAAAATGACTTCGCCCGTCATCCTTTGAGGAAAGCCAACAGGTCTGCGTTCACTTGGTCGGCGTAGGTGACGCACATGCCATGCGGGGCGCCGGCATATTCCTTGAGGGTCGCCTTCGGCAGGATCTTCACCGAACGCCTGGAGGCAATATCGATCGGAACGATCTGATCGTCATCGCCCTGCAGGAGCAGGGTTGGGATCGTCATCTTCTTGAGGTCATCCGTGAAGTCGGTCTCGGAGAAGGCCTTGATGCAGTCATACTCGCCTTGGAGGCTTCCCATCATGCCCTGAAGCCAGAAGGAGTCGATCTGCCCCTGCGAAACCTTCGCGCTAGGACGGTTATAGCCGAAGAACGGCATCGCCAGTTCCTTGAAGAACCCCGCTCGATCTGCAACCAGGCTCGAGCGCAGGCCATCGAACACGCTCATCGGCGCGCTGTTGGGGTTCATGGGCGTCTGCGCCATGTGCGGAGGCACCGCGGAAATCAAGACCGCTTTCGACACACGCGACGTGCCGTGACGGCCAATATAGCGCGCGACCTCTCCGCCGCCCGTCGAGTGGCCGATCATGGTTGCACCCTTGATGTCGAGCGTCGCCAGAAGCGTGGCGAGATCGTCGGCATAGGTATCCATGTCGTTGCCGGTCCAGGTCTGATCCGATCGACCATGGCTGCGGCGATCGTGGGCGATGACGCGGTAGCCATTGTTCCCCAGGAACAGCATCTGGGCGTCCCAGGCGTCCGCGGTGAGCGGCCATCCATGGGAGAAGGTGACGACCGGGCCGGCGCCCCAGTCCTTGAAGTAGATCTTCGCGCCGTCTTTCATTGTCGCGGTCGTCATCGGGCTGGCACCTTTCTCGGGGCTGGAAGAATGGGCTGTGGGGATTTTGTTGGTGGCCGCAGACGCTGATCGGTGAAATGCGACCGTCGCAGCCACGCCGGTAGCGGCGACAAGCAATGCGCGGCGCGGGACTTGGAGGCCTGCCGTTGTCTTGCGGTTGGTCATGGCCGTTCTCCTTGCAAATGGATCGTAAGGGCGCCGGCTCGGGCCTTGCGACCCGAGGCCGGACCGGCCGGTTCTATCTGGCCGGTTCGCGCAGCAGCAAGCCGAGGGGCCAAAGCGGTCCCACAGGGATGAGTTCGAACGTCATCATGCCGGCGCGGCCCAGAGGCAGCACCTCGAGCAATGCGTGCGCCTCGGCGGGATCGGTCACGTTCATCAGGAACACGGCGCCCGATCCATCGGTCTTGGCGAACCATTGGTCGATCTTGCCAGCCAATTGCAGGCGCATGGTGTCGCGCGCCTCGAACGGCATGACAGGAGGCCGTGTTTCCGGCGTGGCCTTGGCTGTCCAACTACCGATCGCCAACACCTTCGTCGTCAGGGCCGCCGCGGCCTTCATTTCGGCGTCAACGGTCGTGGATTTCTTGTCGTCTGACATGGTCGTCAAAACCTTCATTAGTAGGGGGTTACTTCCATGACGGGCGGGCTAGCGGTGTGCGGGGCTGCTTGACCTGCAGGCTGAGCCAAACCCAACCTCGGAACTGATCACCATAAGGGCTCCAGCCAGCACGCTGAGGCAGATTTGATCCAAGCGGGTCCACGGCCGCTCATGACAGCATCGCCTTCGCTACCGGCGCGGGCTCATCGGCCTGCAGCCAATGGCCCGCCGGTATGACGGTGAGGGACGCATTTTTGAGCTGGGATTGACGCCGCTCGGCCATGGCGACGGGGAAGTAGGGGTCGTATTGTCCCCAGATCAGCTTGACCGGAATATCGAGCGTCTTGAGCGCCGTCAGATGCTTGGCGTTTCGGGCGTGTTCATCGAAGAATTCCGCCGCTAACTGCACGAAGGCAGGACCGGCGCCGGGTTGGGCGATGAAGTTGTCGCTGATCAGCGGACCGATGAACGCGCTGAAATGGGGTCTTTGCGCCTCAGGCAAGGAGTCCAGGAATTTCTTCTGCTGCCATTTCAGCAGCCAGCCTAACTGTTCGGGGCTCTGGGCGATCGCTATTGCAAGGGCCTGCATGCTGCGAGTCGCAAAGAGCGTGATCATCTCGGGCCAAAGAACCGTGGAGTCCTCGCTATAGGCCGAGTTGAGCATGATCGCGGAGTCGACGCTTCCCGGATGGGCGAGCGCGTAGTTGAGCGTCGCCATCCCGGAGGAGTCGTGAGCGACCGGAACGATCTTTCTCAGGTCCAGACCCTCGACGACCGCTTCAAGATCGCCCAGTTGCTGCTTAAAGCTATAGGCGACGCCGGCGGGCTTGTCTGAGGCACCAAAGCCCAGGAAATCGAACGTCACGACACGCCGGCCGCTGGTGACCAAATGCGGAACCAGATCGTCCCAGATGTGCAGATTGTCGGGGAAGCCGTGCATGAGCACGAACGCCGGGCCGGCACCCGCATAATCTCGAGCGTAGAGGCTTCCTTCGCCCCGCGGAATACGGTGCTCGGAGAACTCGCCTGGATCAGAAGACATGCATCATCCTAACTTCCTCGTGGAGGCGCTGAGGTCGGCGCGTGATTGGCGACCATGCCACAAGAAGATTCGCCTCTTGCGGACTTACCGGAGAGTCGTATCTGCGAGTACCGGACTGTGCAGCCGCGGAACTGCGTTGATGACGGCCAAGAATATTCTTCTCTGCCTCGGCCCGAGAAATGAGCGATAACTGAGTCAGGCGGGACGTGAGCTGTTTGTTCCTTGTACCTTAGCGGTTCAAGCGTTTCCGGCGTAGGTCGTTCTTGCCACCATTCGTGACATGGGTCGGTCCGGGCCACGCGCAGCCTGTCGAGTGCGGACGTCGAGTGGCTGTTTCGGATCAGCGCTCGTGGATGTCACTAAATTCGGGTAGTGTACGAATTCCGGACGCGAGGAGTGGATATGCATCGAGTTGGGTTCATCGTGCCGCAACGGTTTCAGTTGATGAGCCTTGCGGCGCTGACGGCGTTCGAGATCGTGAACCTGCCCCCGGCCGACCAGCGCTACGACATCCATTTATTGTCGGAACATGGCGGTCCGGTTCGGTCTTCCTCCGGAATGATGCTGGAAACCGAGGCGTTCGGAGATCCCGCCTTCGACACCGTCATCGTGGGTTCGATCACCGAGATGGACATGCCTCGCTCCAATGCGACCATGATCGCGTTCGTGCAGGAAGCCGCCAAGGCGTCGAGGCGGATCGCCTCGATCTGCAGCGGAGCGTTCGTGCTGGCTGAGGCGGGCCTTCTGAAGGGTCGACGTGCGACGATGCACTGGGCCCATGCAGCCAGCTTCAGGGCTCGGTTTCCGGATGTCCGGGCGGAGGAGGACCGGATCTTCATCAATGACGGTCCGGTATGGACGTCGGCTGGAATGACGGCCGGGATCGACCTGGTCCTGGCATTGATCGACAATGATCTCGGTCCCGAAGCTGCGAAAATGGTCGCCAGGCTACTGGTCATGAACCAGCGTCGGATGGGTGGACAAAAACAGCATTCCGCCCTCCTCGATATGACGCCGAAGTCCGATCGCATCGAATTGGTCCTGGCGCACATCCGTCAGAATCTGCGGAATCCGCTCACGATCGAGGAGCTTGCGGCGGTCGCCAGTCTCAGCCCCCGCCAGTTCAGTCGTGCCTTTCTGGCTGAGACCGGCCAGTCACCGGCAAAAGCCGTGGAGCGGCTTAGGCTGGAGGCAGCCAGGTTCATGGTTGAAGAGGGGCGGCACACGGTTAACGTCGTGGCGCAGGAGACGGGATTTGCGGACCGCGAACGCATGCGTCGCGCGTTCCTCCGGACCTTCGGCGTGCCCGCAGAGGCGTTGCGCAGGAACGCGCGACGGGAGGCGGTCGCGGCTGCCTGACTTTGGGCTGTTCAGAATGTGGGCTTTTGAGTCAGGCTCTCAGGGCGCGCCGGTCGTGTCCCTTGGAGTGGTGTAGCTCGGCGGTAGCGAAGTCGCTCGCTCGCGCGCCCTCAACAGCGCTGTAGTGAGCGAGCGGCTTCGCGGGCGCTCATCGATGTTCCCCAGTAAGGTCGGGCTGCTGAAGCCAACCTGATTCGAAGGAACGATCGATGACCGACGACATGATGAGCTTCCCCCCGCTCGTAGAGAAGAGGTCCGATGCCGATCTGCTGTGCGAGATGATCGGCTTGCGCATGATGCCGGAGCCAATAACTCCGCCGGTTACAACCGCGAAGCCGAAGCCCAGGCCAACGAGCGGAGCAGATGGCCTTTGATGCCTAGGCGCTTCTGGCCCATCGCTCGCTACCGGGCTGGGGAATGCTTCGACGCTGGCGAGCCACAACCCCGAACCTTGCACAGATGCAAGTTCAGAAGCTTGCCGCAGCAGGTCTTTGCCCGCATCGCGCTCACTGACAGCGGCATACAGCTCTGCCCTGATGGGGTGAAGTTCCGGCAGGCACCAGCCTTCACCAGTTTTGGCGCACTGCGCGAGAGCAGATCAAGCTCGGCAGCGGCTCCGACATTGTCGCCAACGGCCACGAGTCCTGCCGCGACAACTCCGCGGAACGCCATGTCGTAAAGGACGAAGCCTGCGGCTCGAAGCTTGGTCAGTGCCGAATACATCACGGCCAAGCCATGCTTTGGATCGCCGCACCGGATGAGCAATTCAGCATCGAAGGCGTCGGCATAGGTGCGCCAGACGTCCATGGATTGCGCCCGCGTTTCGGTACGCAGCAAGGAGATATAGCGCTCCGCGAGTGGGATATCGTTGGCCATAACGGCTATCGGGCAAGCCGATTCAGCCAGAATGTTCGCATAGGTCGGGCCGTGGTTGAGCGCCTTGGCTTGGTCGATAAGCTTCTCGACAAGGGCGAGGGAAGCTGCGGATTCTCCCTGCAGCCAGAGGACGCGAGAAAGTGCTACCTCGGCCAAGAGCCGCTGGTCATACTGAAAGCGGATGATGTGTCGCCTTTGCGAGTGTTCGCCATAACTGGCCAGCACCTTTTCCAGTAGGGTCCGCGCATGCGATTGCTGGCCTAGCAGGTGAAAGGTAGCGCCCTGCAGCGGTCGGCAACGGCGTCGTCGCTGCTCTCTCGTGAAGACTCGGTCCGTTTCCGAAAGCGGTCGGCCACGGCCATCGCCTCACAAAGCTCGGCACCGTTAGTACGATCAACCCAAAGGCCCAAACGACCGAAGCTGATAGTCTATGTCGCCTAGACCTTTCCGCTAGCAACGGCGCGCTTCGAACGGCAGCTTTGCGCCGCAATCTCGGTCATCCAATAAATTCGCGGGTTTCCCAAAAGCTGACATCGCCTCGATGAGATTTCTTCCCTAGTCGGCGGCGAGTCTCCTTCCAAGCATTCCTGCCGCTCGGAAAGATGGCCCTCCGGCACTGGCAAGCCAGCGCTGCGGGAGCATGCTGCGGCGAGAGAAGTACTTCGGGACCGACGGCCATGGCGTTGCCCGGCACGCGACCGGGGCGTCCCGCAATGATAAGGCAGGCCAATCAGCGTGACCGGCTTGGCGTTGAATTCTCGCCTCGTGACAAAAATCTCTATGCGTTAGCTGCTGACACCAAGGTATTGGTCCCTTGGGGGCGCACCATCCGCAAAATTGTTGAGGCGGTTGTCGCCTGTTGAAAGGCGATCAGGCTCGCTTGATCTTTGGTGAATATCCGCCGGCGCTCGCAGTTGCCAGGCAGGAAGCGGTCCCAAACTCTCGCGATAGAAGGGACAACTTATAGGGATGGCACCTCAGTGACCCAGTCGTCGGCTGAAGAACTGCCTTAGCCGTCGGTCTGGAATGGGGCCGCAAGCGGACCGACGGTTTTCGGGGCCGGCTTGGTGAAAGCGGACATCTGGCTGGCTGTACTTTGCCGAAAGCGCTGTATTGCGCTAGCCTACGAACATGCGTCGTCGCTGATAGACCATTTTCGCTGAGGGGGCGAACTTCATGGAAATGCAGCAAGTCCGCTATTTTCTGGCCTTGTCGAATACGTTGAACTTCACCAGAGCCGCGGAGGAATGCAACGTCACGCAGCCGGCGCTGACGCGTGCGATCAAGACGCTTGAAGAGGAACTAGGTGGAGAACTCCTTCGGCGCGAGCGTCAGCACTCGCACCTTACCGAACTGGGACGGCGCATGCTGCCGTTGCTGCAGCAGTGCTATGACGCGGCCACATCCGCCAAATCACTGGCCAAAGCCGTTCAAAGCAGCGATGTGGCCCCTCTCAACGTGACCATCTCCAACAGTATCAACATCGCACTGCTGGTTTCGCCGTTCACGGAACTCTTCCGGGCCTATCCCGGCGCGCATCTCAAAATCCAACGCGGGTCGCCAGCAGCTGTCATTGAGGCCCTCAAAAATGGCGAAGTCGAGCTGGCCGTCGCGGGCCCGCTGGGCCAGGCCTGGGATCGTCTCGACACATGGCCACTTTTCCAGGAAGGAATCGAGCTCGCCGTGAATTCCGATCATCCGCTGGCCCGCCGCAATGAGGCCGATGTCGCGTTGGCTCAGCTTGCTGCGGAGCCCGTGCTTAGCCGGATCGATTGGGAGACCTCCGAGGAACTATCGCGTTGCCTGTCCGCAAAAGGCTATTCGCCTCGAACCGCGCATGAGGTCGAGACCGACCAGGACCTGCTGGCCCTGCTGGAGGCGAATGCCGGGGTTGGCTTTGTCTCGCTTACGGCACCGCGATCCTCGAACACCCGACGGCTCAAGCTTCGTGATCTTGACGTCTCGCGAACCGTTTCCGTCTATGCGGTTGCAGGCAGGCAGCGCTCGCCTGTCGCGACAACGCTGCTCAACCTGCTGAGGTCTGCAGACTGGTCGTCCTTCGGCGTCAGCGAGCCCGCCTGAGCGCCGCGATCATCTCGTCAATATCCATGCGGCGGCGGTAGTCCGGATCGACGAAGCGATCCGTGATGATCCCGTCGGTTCCAACGATGAAGGTGGCCGGGATCGGCAGAAACCAACTGCTGTTGCCCTGGTAGTTGGGGAGATCGAACCCGAGCCCCATCAGCCGCTCCATCTCGGCGCCGACCCAGATCGCAAGGTTGAGAGACAATGCATAGCCGTTGTCCATGTCGATCAGAAACGGAAACTGCGCGCCAACGGCGGCCTTCATGGCTTTGGCAAATTTGCGCCGTTCCGGCATGATCACGACGACCTGTCCGCCCAGTTCAACGATCTCGCGCTGCACCTCGACGATGCCGATGGCGTTCAAGCGGCAATAGGGGCACCAATGACCGCGCTGAAAGGTGATGACGGCTGGCCCCTTTTTCAGGATCTCGGCCAGGCTGACGAGCTTGCCCTCGTCGTCAGGCAGCAGAAAATCCGGCATGACCTCGCCCTGAGCCGGCGCCATGGTTCCGGCTCCCTGTTTCTCAAGGCGATCTACCAGTCGCTCTACAGCGTCGGCGAATTCGGAGTTCATACGCCGGACCGCGGCGGCAATCACCGCCAGCCGTTCGTTGAGAGGCGCATCAAGTTCGATGGCTGCCTGGACGGACTGCTCGAATGTCATTGCCTGATCGTCAGCGGCCATATCTGCACTTTCATATGTCGCACACAGCCTACCACCGGAACCCCTCGGCATTCGCCATGTTTTTCCTGCATGGTTTTGATGCCCTACGTGCATCGACGCATGACAGGTTCACCTTCTATTCGCCGGCCGGATCCACGCGTTACATCATGTTCCTGATATCCGCCGAAAAAGTCGGGAAACCGTAGACCATCTCGGACAGACCTCGCGCCGTGATGCCGTGTTTCATGGCGAGCGCGAAGATGTGGACCAGTTCCTCGCCGGCATGGCCCACCAAATGTGCTCCAACGATGCGATCCGTCGACTCATCGACAATTATCTTCGACCATGCGACCGCCTCGGCATAGGTCCTGGCTGAGAACCAGCCTTGCATGTCGTTGACGTGGACCCTGATGCGCAGACCCTGTTCCCTCGCCTTGGCTTCGGTCATTCCGACGCTTGCCACGGCCGGAATGCTTTAGAGCGAGGCTACCATAGTCGGGCCGATGCCTAGGCCCGTCGACGATGTTGCGCCCGACGATGCCGCCCTCATAGGTCGCCACCGGCGAAAGCTGCGGGGAGTTCCACATTGCATCGCCGCAGACATAAACATCGGGATTGGAACGCGAGCGCAGGTGCTCGTCTATCTCGATGCGGCCTTCGCGATGCACGATGACACCCGCCCCAAGATCGAGGCCCTCGACATTGGCCACGCGTCCCGCGCAATTAACGGCCCGATCAGCGTCAACACTGCACTCCACGCCATCTTTCGCGAAGCTCACCCGCAGTCGCCCGTCGGCCGCTTCGATCTTCTTGATCCAAGCCTTGGTATGGATGCCGATGGCCAGCCGCTCGCTCTCGGCACGGATTTGGGCAACGGCATCCTCGTCGAAGCCCCCGAGGAGTTGTGGCAGTGCCTCGAGGACGGTGACCTGAACGCCGGCGCGCGCATAGACGTGGCCCAGTTCGAAGGCGACAACGCCGCCGCCAATAAAAACCACGGCGCGCGGCAGCACAGGATCGTTCAGCACATCGTCGGATGTGGTTAGAAATTCCGACCCCGGAATCGACAGCGGGCGCGGCTTCGAGCCGGTGGCGATGACGATGTTTCTGGCCTCGAGCTCTCGGGCGCCGACGCGGACGGCATTGCTGGCGACGAACGCCGCCTCGCCCCAGATTACATCGACGCCCCGCTTGGCCATCAATCCGGACAGCCGGGATGGAATGTCCCTGATGATATCCTTTTCTCGCTCGATCAAGGCTCGCCAATCGAGCCTCGGCGGTTCGATCTTGATTGCACGGGTGTCGGCCCTTGCGATCTCGTCGAGCGCGTGGGCCGCCGCGACCAGCACCTTCTTCGGCGTGCAGCCGCGATTGGGACAGGTGCCACCGAGATCGCGAGCCTCGATCATGGCGACGGAGAGTCCGGCGGTGCGCGTCGCGACCGTGACGCCCATTCCTGCATTGCCGCCGCCCAGGATCACGACGTCATACTTTTCCATCGCAGCGTCTCCGCCGACCTCAGTGAAGCTTGATCCGCGGTCTGGCGCGCCCGACGATCATCTCGCCGATCGAAGCGAGCGTTGTCTTGGCGAGCCCGTGCACCGCCCTGAGATGCATCTTGTGCAGCGAGCGATAGACGAGCCTCGCCACAAGACCCTCGATCTTCAGTCCGCCGATGAGGCTACCAAAAGCACCGTAGTCAGCAAGTGAAACGAGCGAGCCGTAGTCGCGGTAGCGATACGCTGGCGGGATTTGCCCTGCGAGACGTGCTACAATCACCTTGGCCATGTGGTCTGCCTGCTGATGGGCCGTCTGGGCGCGGGGCGGCAAGGCGTTGTCTTCACCCGGCAGCACGCAGTTCGCGCAGTCGCCGATCGCGAACACGTTGTCATCTCCGACCGCGCGCAAGGTTTTATCGACCATCAGGCGGTTGATGCGGTCGGTTTCGAGGCCATCGAGGCCCTTCAGGAATTCCGGCGCCTTGATACCGGCCGCCCAGACGACCAATTCAGCAGGCAGAAAGAGCTTTTCGCCAAGCCGGATGCCGTCTTCGGTCACTTCGGTGACCCTTATTCCGCATCGTATCTGGACGCCCAGCTTGATTAGCAAGCGTGCCGTTGCGCGCGCCATCTCCTCAGGCAGTGCAGGCAGAATCCGGGGCCCTGCTTCGACGATGGTGATGCGGATCAGCCTTTCGAAATCGATATTGTCGAGATTGTGCGACGCAATTTCGCGCATCGACTTGTGCAGTTCCGCAGCCAGTTCGACACCGGTTGCGCCGGCACCGACGATGACGCAATGAAGCTGACCCGGCGAAAGCGGCTCGTATTGCGCGTTGGCGCGCAGGCATGCGTCGATCATCCGCTTGTTGAACCGGGCCGCCTGCTCCGCGGTGTCGAGCGAAATGGCGTGGCGCGCGGCGCCCGGCGTGCCGAAATCGTTGCTGACGCTGCCGACTGCCATGACGAGTGTGTCGTAACCCAAGACACGTGGCGGTATGACCTGGCGACCGTCTTCGTCGAAGCTGGGCGCAACGAAGGCCTGGCGCTTGGCGCGATCGATGCCAACGACCTCGCCAATGCGATATCGGTAGCCGTGTCGGCTGGCATGGGCAATGTATTCAACCGCGTCGTGCGAGGCGCTCAAGGCGCCGGATGCCACCTCATGCAGAAGCGGCTTCCAGATATGGGTGCGGTTTCGGTCGACAAGCGTGACGGAAAGCCGCCGGTTGCCGAATTTGCGGCCGAGGCGTGTCGCCAGTTCCAGGCCGCCGGCGCCGCCGCCCACAATGACCACGCGATGCAGCGACTTGTCCGCGTGCGAGGGAGTCTCCGGGATCGTGCGGAACAGCGCAGCATCGTTGGCGAGCACGGCTTCCGGGATCAACCGCATGCCGGGAGTGATGATCTGCATCGGTGGTCTCCGTATCTTTCTCGTCGCGGCGCATCACTCTTGGGATTCGTGGATCACGATGCCCTGAAGCATGTCGACCTCGCATTCCCAGGGCTTGTCGGTGAGGACGCGCTGCCCATGCTCGTATCCTGCCTGCCAGCGCGTACGGATTCCCGAGCGGGTGAAGTCGATGTCCTTGGTGTGGTCCTCGCCGTCCAGTCGCGGCGAAAGCAGGCGGACGAGGTGCATGACCGATGGGCAGCCATAGGAGGCGAGTTCCTTGAACATCGGATCCTCGCGACGCTCCTCGGGCACGAGCCTGCCCATTTCGCGCACGACATGCCGCAACCGATGCAGTTGCTCCTGCCGAGCGACATGGCTCCGGCCGCGGCTGGCGTATTGAAGATCCTTTTGCCGGCCCATGACCTGCCAGATTGACTTCGGCTCAGTGGCACGGGGCTGCCACATGTTGACCGCAAAGATCAGCGCGTCTCGCCTGGGTCGCGCATCGAGCACCACCTCGATCGGCGTGTTCGAATAGATGCCGCCGTCCCAATACGGCTCGCCGTCGATGCAGACCGCCGGAAACGCCGGCGGCAAGGCGCCCGACGCCATGATGTGCGCCGCCGACAGGATCATCTCGCGCGTATCGAAGTATTTGAGCTCGCTGGTGTTGACGTTGACCGCGCCGACTGTCAGCCGGGTGTGACGCCCGTTGAGGTAGTCGAAGTCGACCAGATTGCTCAGCGTCCTCTTGAGCGGATCGGTGGTGTAGTAAGACGCGTTCTCGACACCGACTTCGCGGTTGACCCCAAACATGGCGCTCGGGTTCGGCTCGAAGAACCCAGGGATGCCGCGCATCACCGTGCCCATGTTGGCAAAAATGTTGCTCGGAACCATCATCCGGAAAAACTCGTCGAATGGACTGCTCCTGCTGACGCCGTCCCAGAATTCCTGAAGCCTGGGCAGACGATCGCCGGGCTTGTTTCCAGCAATCAGCGCGGCGTTGATGGCGCCGATGGACGTGCCTATGACCCAATCCGGTTCGATGCCGCCCTCGACCAGCGCCTGATAGACTCCGGCCTGATAGGCGCCGAGCGCGCCGCCGCCCTGAAGGACAAGGACGGTCTGACGTTTGACGTCGCCCTGGTGCCCAGTCGCCGGTTCTGCTTTCGGGGCGGATAGGTTTTGCGTGATCTTGTTCATGGCCTTCGCTCCTCGTGCAGGTCTAGTGAGCGGTCCAACCGCCTTCGATCGGCATCACGGCGCCGGTGATCGAGGCCGCCTCGTCCGACGCCAGGAACAGACAGAGCGCGGCAACCTGCTCGACGGTGACGAACTGCTTGGTGGGCTGCGCGGCCAACAGAACATCCTTGATCACCTGCTGCTCGGTGATCCCGCGGGCCTTGGCCGTGTCCGGTATCTGCTTCTCGACGAGCGGCGTGAGCACGTAGCCGGGGCAAACAGCGTTGACCGTGATACCTTGTTCGGCAACTTCCAGCGCAACGGTCTTGGTCAGGCCGGCGACACCGTGTTTGGCCGCGACATAGGCCGACTTATAGGGAGATGCGACGAGCGCGTGCGCCGAGGCCACATTGATGATGCGACCCCATTTGCGCGCCTTCATCGCCTGCAGGGCGCGCCGGATCGTATAGAAGGAAGACATGAGGTCGATCGCCACGACCGCTTCCCATTTCTCGATCGGGAAGTCATCGATCGGCGCGACATGCTGAATGCCGGCATTGTTGACCAGTATGTCGACGGCGCCGAACTCGGCGATGGCCTTGTCCATCATCGAGGTGATCGCGTCGCCCTTGCTCATGTCGGCATTGTCGTATCGAACGGCAACCCGATGATCGGCGGCAAGCCTGGCCCGCAGGCGTTCGATCTCGGCGGCGTCGCCAAAGCCGTTCAGAACGATGTTGCAGCCCTTGGCAGCGAAGGCTTCGGCAATGCCCTGCCCGATGCCGCTGGTTGAACCGGTGATGAGTGCTGTCTTGCCTTTGAGCATCGTCTTGTCCTTCTGATTGCGCCGCTACGAGCGATGGCGCGCGGCCGGCTCTGGATCTGACGACAAGTATGGTGAACCGCCGCAAGCTGCGGAAATGCCGTTGAGACATGGATTCGATAGCTGACGGTCAGATCGTTGGCTTCATGCCCTGGGTGTCGATCGGCCCGGTCGGGTTGTTTGACGCAAGGGCTGCTAGTAAGATTGCGTGACAACGCGGGCGGTGCCGTATGCGCGTCCAGTGAGGGGAGCGTGCAGTGGAGATCAGCCAGTTCCGATACTTCTTGGCCGTCGCCAAGGAGCTGAATTTCACCAGGGCGGCCGAGCAGTGCAACGTCACGCAGCCGGCGTTGTCGCGCGCGATCAAGCTTCTGGAAGATGGCGGGCCGCTTTTCCACCGTGAGCGCCGTTCACTCACCTCACCGAGCTCGGCCGCATGGGCGAGACCTATCTCGATATGTGACCCTAAAGAAAATGCCGCTCAAGGTCGGCATCATGAGCACGATCGCTCCGGACGAGATCATCGAGCTCCCCGCAACCGTGCGCGCGCACCACCCGGGCGTCGAGTTGCATCTTTGCGATGCGGATGCGGTGAGCCTCAGGAGAAGGCTGCTCGAGGGCGAACTCGAGGCTGCCATCTATGCGTTACCTTCAGACGTTGCCGACGAAGAAGTGCACTCCCTGCCGTTGTTCCAGGAGCAGATGGTGATGGCGGTCCACCTGACCCATCGCCTTGCCATTCGGCGCGCGGTGCAGGTGAAGCATATGTCAAACGAAAGCTACATCCACCGCAACAATTGCGAGTTCGCGGGTTACGCGGATGCCATCCTTGTCGAGCAGGGCGTCACGGTCAGTCCGGTCTACTGGAGCGATCGTGACGACTGGACATTGGCGATGATTGCCGCCGGGCTCGGTTTCGGCTTCATGCCCGAGCATACCGTCAAGCATCCTGGCGTGGTGCCCCTGCCGATCACCGAGCCGGAGTTCTGGCGCGAGGTCAATCTCGTCACCGTGCGCGGCCGCAGGCATTCGCCCGCGGTCGGCGCATTAGTGCGCGAAGCCACGCAGAAGAAATGGTTCGGCGAACAGATGAAGGCGCTGTCCGCCGCCGAATGACCTGGCTGTGCGGGCTGACGCTTCGACGAGCCGAAGCATCTGAGCGCCTCGCGCCGATCAATTCTTCCTGACCGACGACGTGACGGACTGGATCACCTCGGTCGCCATCTTGAACTGTGCCTGCCGGTCAGTGATGCCGTGCCGCTTGGCGATCCAGTCGAAATCACTATAGGCGGCGTAGACCGTGCCATCTCCGGTTTGGTAGACCAGCACGCGCACCGGCCAATCCAGGCCGGCCTCGGGATTTGAGGTGATGAACGTCGTGCCGAGCGCCGGATTGCCGAACATGACGAGCCGCGACGGCCGGACGTCGTTGCCGGCCTTGTTGCCGAGCTTTGCCTGGTCGATCACGCCAAAGAACATGAGGCCCTTCTTAAGGACGTCCTTCTTGATGCGGGCGACGGTCTCGGCGACCGAGTAGTCGCTCTTCACCGCGACGACGCCGTCCGAGGCGGCAGCCGGAAGGATGACCGTCATCAGCATGGCGGCACCTGCAAGCAGAGTTTTGAGTTGGTTGGTCATGTCGGTCTCCTTGGTTGGATAACTAAGTTTCGATTTCAGGTCTTAGGCGTTTGCAGCACGCGCGCGATCGCGATCGCGCCGGCGAGAACCGCAGCCAGCACGACCACGCATGCGGTCCAGCCGACACTGTCGTAGATCTGTCCGATGAGGAAGCTGCCGGCGAGCCCGCCGCCGTAGTAGGACGCGAGATAAATGCCGCTCGCGGCGGCGCGATCGCGCGACGCGGTGCGGCTGACATGTCCGGTGGCTATCGCCTGGGCAAGGAAGGTGCCGATGGCAACCAGCGCCATCCCGGCGAGGACGATCGGAAGATTTGGCACAAGCAGCAGAAGCAAGCCGACGATCGCCAGCGCAAGCGTTGCCCCAATCCCTCCCCTTGGGCCAAGCCCCGCTGCGACTCGGCCGGCAAGCGGGGTGGTCAGCATCGATGGCAGGAAAACGAAATAGACGGCGCCCAAGGCCATCGGCGTGAGCGAAAGCGGCACCGCAACGAGCTGGAAATTCACGTAGGTGAACGTGCCGATAAAGACGAACAGGATCAGGAAGCCGATCGCAAAACAGGCCCGCAGTTCGACGTTCCGCAACGGCGCTTTCCAGGCGGCGCGGACAGGCTGGCCGTCCAGGTCTGCGCGAATCATTGCCGAGGTCTTCTGCAGCGTGAACCAGACCAGAGCAGCGCCAAACAGATTGAGGGCGGCGAAGGTCAGGAAGTTGGTGGAGATGCCGAACATGTCGGCGACGGCAGCCGACATCAGCCGGCCGAAAAAGTTGCTGGCAACATTGCCCGTCACATAAGCCGCAAGCGCGCTCGTGGTCTGCCGTGCGGAAAAATGCTCCGCCAGGTAGGCCATGGTGAGCGTGAACGCAGTCGACATGCACAGGCCTTGAGCTACACGCAGCAGGGCGAAGACCACAATATTGTCTGTCTGCGACAGCAGCGTCGTCGGAATCGCCAGGATGGCCAGGCTGATCCAGATGCCGTTGCGGCGATCGATGCCGCGCCCGAAGAGAGCGATGGCGATACCGGCCACCGCCATGCCGAAGGTGCTGGCGTTAACGGCGAAGCCCATAGTCGCGCGGCTGACCCCGAATTTTGTCACCAGTGAAGGCAGGATGGCCTGGGTGGCGAACAGGTCGACGAGCGTCAGGAACGCGATCAGGGCGATCAGCCCAAAGCGCCAGCTGTCCGCAGCGACCCTGCGGAGCCCCATTAATTCGGTATGTTCACTGGTCGTCATCACAGGCTCCTGGCCATGCGTCCTCGGGCGATCGCCTGAGGACGCGCTGTTTGCTGCTGCTGCTGGGATCCGCTGGTCGCGAAAGCAGCTCACATCATGTGATCGTTATGCATCGCCGGCGGCAGAACGTCGGCTGAGTAGAGCACCGCCGGAACCTCCCCGTTGTTCTTCCACCAGTGGGCGAGCTGGCCGAACTCGGCGGTCACGTCGCCGGCCGGATGCTCGATGCCGACCTTGCAGGTACTGGCGTATTCGGTGATGGAGCCTTCGACGACGATAATGTTGGCGGGACGAGCCGTGTGCTCATGCCACGGCACCACGCCGCCCGGCTGAACGACAAGCTTGCGCAGTCGCAGCATATTGCCCTTCCACGCTTCGCCCTTCGGGCTGAGGTCGATCGCCGAAAGAACCGTATCCGTCACGCCGACGGGCTTGCTGGGATGTTCCTGGATGTCGGTCGTGGCGGCCTGGCCGGCAGGGCAGTCGGCGGCGAAAACCGGGGCCACCGAAAACGCGGCGGTCGCGGTGAGAAGTCCGAGTGTCAGCGCCAGCTTCAGCGGCACCCGCAATGCAATAGTCTTGGAAGCCATGTCTATTTCTCCTTTGTCGGTGCCCAATCGCGGAAGCGGGGCATAGGAGGAGAGTGACGGCAGCCTCGAAGAAAGAGAAATGCTGACTGGCTCTTAATTCGATACCTGAAAACTATGGTGGACGACCGCGCCAACGCGACTGTCCCGCCGCACATTTATCGCGGCGTTAGGCTTCACTTCGAAATGCTATGCAGCGCTCTTCCTGGGCGACAGATCGATGCCGCTTTCCGGCCAGCTGTGCGCCTTGACGCTGTTCACGAACGTCGATGTCGCCGGCGAGAAGCGGCGCCCCGCCACCACAACGAGCGAGACTTCGCGCCAAACTTCAGGATCGACGACTGGCCTGATCTGCAAACCGGGAATGACGGCGCTGAATTCCGGGATGAAGCAGATTCCCAGCCCGCCCGAGACCATGTTTTGAATCCAGTCTTCGCGTTCGCTGGCGTAGGAGATCCTGAGCTTCACGCCACGTTCGTTGCAGAGGCCGGCAAGATAGTCCCGATATTCGCAATTCAGGCGTCGGAGATAGTTCTCGCCGTCGAGTTCCGAGATGGCAACATTGTCGTTGCGGGCCAGCCGATGGCCGTTGGGAAACGCTAGCACGAACCGTTCGCGATAGAGCGGCGTGACATCGAAGCGCTCCGGGAAACTGTTGCTGGACGCCATGATCGCGACATCGATCTCGCCGGCTTCCAACAGCTGCGATAGCGATGCCGGCACGCCCTCAACAAGCTGCAGCTGGATGCCTTGCTGGCGCCTGTTGAAGTCGGTCAATAGGCCGGTAAATCGCCGCGGACCGATCGTGCACATGACCCCAACCTTGAGATTTGCATTCTCCAGGCACAGGAACCTCGACGCTTCTTGGCGCACGCCGGTCACCTCGTCGAGGATCTGCTGGAACCGGGGACGCAGCAATGCGCCCAGATCCGTAAGATGGGTCAGGTTCCGCTCGCGGCGAAACAGCAAGCCGCCGACCTCATCCTCGAGCTGCTGGATCGCGCGGGACAGCGCCGGCTGAGTGATGTTGCACCTTTCGCCCGCGCGCGTGAAATTGCGGGTCTCGCAGACGGCCAGGAAGTAGCGGATGTGATGAATGTCCATGCGGGGCGTTCCTCATCTAGCACAGGTGCACGTTGGAACCCTGCCGCATGGCATTCCAACACGCCAATGCATCAGTGCTATAAAGTCCATAGCGTTTCGTCATGCGACGAAGGCGGGCCGAGGCCCGCCATCAAAACGCCCTGTCGTGCCAGGTGCCAAGAATGTCAGCTGTGATGGCCCAAGGCGAAGAGCTGGGCGCAGAACTGAGCATGCGGCTTGCTCATGGCGGCGTCGTTGCATTCCTTCATCATTGAAGTCTGCATCGCCTTCGGCGTGGCTTTCCACGCCGTCTCGAAATCCGCGCTCGACTTCATCGTCTTCATGCCGGAATCGGTAAAGAAGGGCTGCATGTTGGACGGTTCGTCGAGAACTCCGGCGAAGGCGACCCCGCCGATAACCGAAAGGGCAAAAGCGCCGACGCAGATAGCTTTGATATTCATGATGGGAGCCTTTTCTGGAGTTATGCAGTGTCCCTTTGACGACCGCGCCGAACGACTGGCAGCATTTTTGAACTCTGTTGTTCCAGCTTGCTGAGCTGGACTTTGCTTCATCCGGCACTCAACTCGCCAATGCCGTCTGCGAATGGAGTTTATGCCGGCTCTGTATTCCAAGGGTCCTCGACGAGCACCGCTAATTGTCTCCGCCCAAAGCAAGCGCGTTGGCGCAAAATTGGGCGTGGTGCCCGCTCATCACCGGGTCGTTGCACGCCTTGGTCATCTTGACCCGGTCATGCTTCGGCATGGCAAACCAGGCCTTCTTGAACCCAGTCATCGGTTTCATCGTCTTCATCGTGGCGTCCGTATAGAACGTCGGCAATGCGGCGAGGTCGCTGAACGGGTCGGCCGACGCGGGGCTCGCACCAAGACCGATTGCAAGCGCAGCCACACAGGCGAATTGTCTCTTCATTCATCCGTCTCCTGTTCCAGGCCGCGGTTCTGGCAGCGGCTCATCACCCGGCCTGATCGGGATGAAGAGTGCGGCGCGCGAAGTCCTGCAGCCAATGCAATCTGCCTATGGACTTCATGCCACCTTGGCATTTCGGCTGAACAAGAAGATGCGGCAGTCTCTCTCCAGTCGTCCTAGTGACGATCTTGGGAGGAGACCAAACCATGCTTGCCCAGTCCCCGATGAGAACAGACCAGGCCGCCGTTTCGGTTGCGGATCTTGGTGCGGAAGACCCGACGATCGAAATCGTGCTGGCAAACGACGCGCATGGCGCTTTTGTCTGGGGCGTGCTCGATCGCCTGCTGGACGAGCCGCGCTGCAGCTTCAGCGGCGTGACCGCATCGGGCTTTGCAGCGATGGAGGCAGCAGTCTTTGCCTATGGCTTAAGCGTTGGCGGCAGGCGCGGTGCGCGGATGGCACTCGCCAATTTCTGGCGGCGCGTCAGCCACGCCTCTGTCTTCGCCAATGACAGGACCAGCCTGCTTCGATCGGTCCTGGAACAGTCAATCGATATCGAGCAAATCCGCGTCGAACGCTGCCCGGTGAAACTTTGCGTCCAGGCCGTTAACGCCCGCACTGACGCCGTGAAGGTTTTCACCGGCAGTCAGCTTTCGATCGACGCGATCGTCGCGGCGGCCACTATCCCCTTCCTCTCGCTGCCAGTCGAGATCGACGGCGACATCTATTGGGGTGACGGCGACGTCTTTCAGTCCCCGCCTGTCCTGGCAACTGAAGCTCGCCATCGCCTGATCGTCACCGGCAGACCTTCCGCCTTCACCGCACCGTGTCCGGATCGCAGCCCCGCCGCCGGTTGTTGCTTGACCAGATGCGCGCCCGTTCACACCATATTCGACGGCCGATACCGTGCCGGAGCCCCACTGCTTCTGCGGCCCTGGATCGACTGGGGCGAACTGACCGAGATGCGCGACAGGGGGAGGCTGCGTGCGGCGGACTGGCTTGCTACCGAGCCTTTCCGCGCTGATTAAGCCCCGGCCTCCAACTGCGAAAGACGATACATCTAGGCGCCTCGCTCCCCGCCTAGCCGCGCCTGCTTCGCATACTCCCGAATGCAGGTGCCAAGCCCTCCGGTTCCCCGCTGGAGGGCTTTTTCGCGCCAAGTTTCAGAACATAGTGGCAGCGTATCAATTCCATGCCGAGACAGCATTTCAGCTCGGCATCACGATCGGCGAGACTGATTTTGCAGACAGGCCTCAAGGCCGGTCTTTCTCTCGAAACGCCAACCAGGAGACAAGCCTGTGATCAATACCAAAACTCTCATCGGATCGGCCCTTGCTGCCGCCACTTCCCTTGCCGCGACGGCGGCCTATAGCGGCCCGGCCGCCAAGCCCGGCTTCGCCTTCGAGAAATGCTACGGCGTGGTCAAGGCCGGCCAGAACGACTGCCAGACCGCGACGCATTCCTGCGCCGGCACCGCGACCGCCGACAACCAGCCGGATTCCTGGCTCTACGTGCCCGCCGGCAGCTGCGCCAAGATCGCGGGCGGCAGCGATAAGCCGAAAGCCTGAAAGATCCAGACTTCTTGCCAACCTCCAAAATGGAGCAGACCGATGTCCCGTGCATTTCAGCCTCTCGCAATCCCCGCATCGGCGGGCATCGGTCTTCGCTCTCCTCACATCGGCGAAATGCTGACGCGGCGGCCTTCCGCCGGGTGGTTGGAGGTTCATGCCGAGAACTACATGGGAGACGGCGCGGGCGTCGAGGCGCTGGAAAAACTCCGCGAGATCTATCCCCTTTCGGTGCATGGAGTCGGCCTGTCGCTTGGTAGCGCACGAGGCTTGGACCGCGATCATCTGGAGCGACTGCGCAAGGTCTGCGAGCGCTTCCAACCCGATCTGGTTTCCGAGCATCTCGCCTGGAGCGTCGCCGACGGCGCCTACCTCAACGACCTGTTGCCGCTGCGCTATGACGAAGAAGCTCTGGCGATCGTCGCGCGTAACGTCGAGACCGTCCAGGGAACGTTGAAGCGGCAGGTGCTGATCGAGAATCTGTCTGCCTACGTCGCCTTTGCGGACTCCTCGATGAGCGAGGCCGAGTTTCTGGCCGAGCTCGTGGTGCGGACCGGCTGCGGTCTGCTGCTGGACGTCAACAATGTCCAGGTCTCGGCGCACAATCTGCAATACGACGCCAAGGCCTTCATCGATGCGCTGCCGGCGGAGGCGATCGGCGAGATCCACCTTGCTGGCCATGCGACGAACCACGTCGGCGCCGACACTGTGCTCATCGACGACCACGGCTCGCGCGTGCCTCCCGTCGTATGGGCGCTCTATCAGCATGCTATAGACCGGCTTGGGCCGCGCCCAACCTTGATCGAGTGGGACACCGACGTTCCCATCCTCGATGTGCTGCTTGGCGAAGCCATGTGGGCCGACATGCTCACCGCTTCGCTCATGTTCAGCCGCAAGCAAGCCACGCGGCGCGAGCGAATGACCAAAACGCGAGCGACGCCGATCCTTTCTGTCCAAAGCGAAACGACGACCGGCATGCCCGTCCTTGCGGCGTTTGCCGCTGCAAGACGCGCCAGGCCGTGCATGTCCGCGGCGCTTATCTCGATAGAGGAGGAATATCATGCTGCCGCTTGAACACTTGCAGACCACCATGGCGCGGTCGGTGCTGGCCTTGGAGCCGGTGGTCGCCGCAAATATGCTGACCGCCGGCAAGGCAGATCCGTTGGCGCGCCTGCGGATTTACCAGAACAACACGCGCAGTTCCCTCACCGCAGCGCTGATGGCGGTGTTTCCCGTGACAGTCCGCCTCGTCGATGAGCGCTTCTTCCGCTTCGCGGCGAGCGAATTCATTCGGCGGCATCCGCCAGTGGAGTCGCGGCTGGCACGTTATGGCGCTGGCTTCCCGCGCTTCCTGAAAACGATCGACACCCTGTCCGACATGCCTATCGTCGCCGAAACGGCGCGTCTCGAATGGGCCATAGCGGAGGCGCTCGACACAGCGTCGCTGCCGCCTCGCAGCCTCGCAGAATATGACAACACCGATCTTGGGCTGTCGCCGGATATCCAGCTCCAGCCCTCACTGCGGTTGATCGTCTCGCACTGGTCGATCCTGTCGGTGTGGATGGCGCATCAACAGGAAAAGGCGGTCGACGAAGCCGTTACCTGGATAAGGCGCCCCGAGCGTGTGGCGTTGTGGCGATCGGGGAACTACGTGCGGCTTTTTCTGCTCGACCGCGCGAGCTTCGCCTTCTGGCATTCGCTGAAGCACGGCTTGGGCCTCGAGCATGCCACTGGCCGCGCCTTGGCGCTCGACCCGGCCTTCGACCTGGTTTCAGCCCTCGTGCGTCTGTTCCGCGACAGGCTCGTCACAGACGTGCGGGTCGCCTCGAATTCCCCCTCAAACTGACGGAGACGGTCATGACCGCAATATCGGAGCAATCCTCGTCCAACCCGGCCGGCTTTGTCCGCCTCTACAAGCGTATCATCAAGCTGCCCGAACACATTCCATTCTCGCTGGTCCAGCTCGCCGCCCGCGTGGCAGTGGCCCATGTCTTCTGGCAGTCGGCACAGAGCAAGCTGGCATCCTGGCCGGTGACGCTGCAGTTGTTCGCCAACGAATACAATCTGCCGTTCATCGACCCTTCGATCGCGGCGCCGCTTGCGACGACCGCCGAAATCACCGGCTCGGTGTTGATCTTCTTTGGACTATTCTCGCGCTTTGCGGCCGTGATGCTGCTCGGTGTCGTCTCTGTCATCCAGATCTTCGTCTATCCAGAAAACTGGGCGGAGCATCTGCTGTGGGCATCGTTGCTGCTTCTGGTCCTGACACGCGGCGCCGGCGTCTTCTCGCTCGACCATGTCGCCGAGCGAATCCTTTCGGCACCCAGAAAATAGGCATTCCGCCTAGCTGGAAACGCGCGGTGCGCATCTTCATCGTTCACGCTCACCCCGAGCCCAACAGCTTCAGGGCCCTGACCCGTGCGGCGAGTCCTCTCAGCGAGGCAGGCCGGATGGGTTCCCGGCAGCGCACACTTCACCACCTGCCGTTCTGCGGCGCCGGATCGCTTCGGCGACGAATACGCGGGACAGCGCGTGATACAGCGGTTCATTGGAAATCAGCCGCGCCGTGCCAAAGCCCAGCATCGACGCGCACATCAGCGCGATGACATTGTCATGGTTGCCGGTCATTTCGAGGATGATGACGAAGGCGGTCATCGGCGCCTGCACCACGCCGGCGAAATAACCGGCCATGCCGAGCAGCGCGGCGATGCCAGTGCTAGCGCCGAAAATGAGCCCCAGCGCGCTGCCAAGGCCCGCGCCGACAGCGAGTGACGGCGCGAAGATACCGCCCGGAATCCCGGATACCATCGACATTAGCCCGGCGGAGAACTTCTCGACGAAGAAGAACACCGGTAGAAGAAGAACACCGGTAGAGGCGTTCCTTCGACGGCTCCCCGCGCCTGCGCGTAGCCGGTGCCAAAGGTAAGGCCGCCCGATGCAAGGCCGATGCTACCGCCAGCCCGCAGATGCCCGCCACCGCCAGCGTGCGCCGTAGTGGCTGCAGCGCGTTCCAGCGTCGAATGCGCCGCATTATCTTGAGGGCCAATAGCGAGAACGACGCGCCAATACAGCCGCCGATGATGCCGCAGGACAGCACCAGAGGCCAGTCCCGGGCGAATGCGACAGTGTCCCTGGCTATGCCGAAATAGGTGTAGTTGCCGAGCAGGCCCAGCGAGGCGAGGCCGGCGAGGATTACTGCCGTTAGAACCAGCCCGTTGGTGCGGGCCTCATAGGCACGCCCCATTTCCTCGATGGCGAAGACGATGCCGGCGAGCGGCGTGTTGAATGCCGCCGCTAGCGGAACATGCAAGGATCAGCCCTCGTGCCTGCGCCATCCCGCCCCAGCGCGCAGCCTGCAGCATCACCGAGGCCCCGACCTGCGCGACATGCTTGAGGATCTCGGCGGCGACCTCGGCGTGACCTATCCTGTCTCGGGAACGGTTGTGGCCGACATCCGGACCTAAGTGGGCCAGCTGCAGCCGTGGACCCGCTCGACCACTATACGTGAAGGGCCAGTCTCAAAATCAGAGCTGAGCACGAATAGCTGGAGCGGGGCCCGCCATCGACGTATGATATGATCCTCGATTTATCGGGAGGATGAGCCATGAATGCAGTGCCTCAATGGCGGCTGGCAGGCGACTGGTTCGACATCTGCAGCTGCGACATCCCTTGCCCCTGCGAGTTCGCCCAACGGCCGACAGGCAATCACTGCCAGGGTGTGCTCGCCTGGCATGTGCGCGAGGGTCGGTATGGCGACGTCAAGCTCGACGGCCTGACGCTGGTGGCGCTCGGCGAGTTCGAAGGCAATCTCTGGGCTGGCGAGGCAAAGGCCGTGATGGGCATGTATCTCGACGAGCAGGCGAATGAGCGGCAGCGCGAAGCCCTGCAAATGATCTTCGGTGGCCAGGCCGGCGGCTGGCCGGCGGGCTTTGCCGCCAATGTCGGCGAGATGCGTGGCATGGAGTTCGTGCCGATCACTTTTGAAATGGCGGGCGACCTCTCCACCTGGCGGGTCGATATTCCTGGCCTCGTCGTCGGACATGCGGAAGCGCTTTCCGGACCCACCACGCCGCCCGGCAAGCGGGTGCAGACGATCAATCCGCCTGGGTCGGAGGTCGGCCCGGGGGCCAGGTTGCCACCTGGGGGCGTTCTGTCGAGGTGAGCACCAAAGGCTTCGGGCTCGACTGGACTGGCACGGCCCGCTCGAGCAAGCACATTCCGTTCGACTGGACCGGGCCGAACTAGGGCATGACGATGGCTGACGCGTTGCTCAGGACATCGCGGCGGTTCACCCGGAATTTGCGCGGCATCCCACTCGGTCTACTCGCATCGCTGGTCGGGCTGACAGCAGCGGCGTGGGCGCTCACCCTCTACCAGACCTTCAGCACCGATATGCCCATGGGCATATCGGTGCGCGGCGGTATGGAGGGTATGGAAGGCATGGCCGGCATGGCGATGGCCGGAATTGCCGCCGATGGCTGGTCGGTTGCCGGCGCTGCCGCTTTTCTCGCCGTGTGGACGGTGATGATGGCGGCGATGATGTTGCCAGCTGCGGCACCGATGATTGTTATGTTCGCGGCGGCGCAGGCGAGGCGCGAACAGCAGGTGGCCATCCCAACGTGGACCTTCGTCGCGGGCTATCTGCTCGTCTGGGCGACGGCGGGCCTCGTCGTATATGTCCTGGTCCAGCTCGGCAGCGCCCTTGCAACGAGCCTCGATCCACCCCGGCGTTCGGAATGGGCACCGCTCGCGCTCGGCGCCACGCTTGGCGTCGCCGGGCTCTACCAATTCACCACCTTCAAGCACATCTGCCTCAGCCATTGCCGTTCGCCGCTTGCTTTCGTTGCGCAGCACTGGCGCGACGGGCGTGTTGGCGCGCTCAAGATGGGGCTGCGCCACGGCCTCTATTGCTTTGGCTGCTGCTGGGCACTGTTTGCCGTGCTGGTCGCGGCCGGCGTCATGAGCATCGCCTGGATGCTGCTTTTGACGCTGGTCATCTTCATCGAGAAGCTGCTGCCCCGTGGCCAGCGCTTCGAAGGTAGCCTGGGCGTTGCTCTGGTGGCCCTCGGAATTGCTGTGTCGCTTGGGGCGATCGATATGCCTTGGATTGGGGGCTAGAGTTCTCTTCCTTCCCGGCAACCGCGACCGGCACATTGCATGGCGTGCGCGACCGTCCATGTCACGGTAAACGAGCAGGAGCACATGCATCCCTGCTGTTCCGGCAGCGATTTCAAGGGCAATCCATTCGCATCGCGCTGGTTTTTTTAGTAGGCTGTCGCGAGACAAGGTTGAGGATCGGGCGTGACGGCAGTCGACGATCGTCTTCTCGAAAGCAAAATGACCAAGGTGGAGCAGGCGCGCGCCTGGAGCCCTCGCGTCATCTCGAAATTCGAGACGCTGATCAGGAGTGCCGACGACCACTCGCTCTATCGTGTCAATCCGCTGGCCTTTGCTCGCGACCGCGCAATCGCCGAGCCTGAAGCAATCGACCTCTTCCTTCACGCCGCCCGCTGTGGTTTGTTCGACATGAGCTGGGATGTGCTCTGTCCCCAGTCCGGCATGGTGCTCGACAGTTTCGGCGCCCTTCGCACGCTCAAGACCCACTACGTCTGCGGCCTGTGCGACGTGTCGGGCGACACCGACCTCGACGACTTCATCGAGGTCACCTTCTCGATATCGCCAAAGCTGCGGCGCCTGCCGCACCACGATCCCGAGACGCTGCCTGTCGAGGATTTTCACTGGAAGCTCCACTTCGGACATGACGGGCGGCTACCCGGGCAACACGTTCGCTTTCTTGACGTTCTGCGCGGCTTCGTTCGGGGTATGACGTTTCTGCCGCCAGGCACCACCACAGTGCTCCGCGCCGACCTGGGACCGGGCGTCCTTGCGGGCGTCAACGTGCAGACGCAGGCCGCATTCGCCGTTCCTATATCAGGCGATCCGGTTTCGGCGCCGACGCTTCTGAAGATCGACTATGACGGCAAACGCTTCTTGCCGGCGTTACCAGCCGTGCCGGCTGGTCCGATTGTCATTGAGGTGGCGAACAGGGGGGCGGTGCGCGGTTCGCTGCTTGCCATCAACTGGCCGCCCGAGCTTGTCGCGCTGACCACCAAGCCGGCGCTCGAGTTCGACCCTTATGTCTCCGGCGGAGCGCTGCTTGCGCGGCAAACCTTCCGCCAGCTCTTCCGGTCCGAACGTGTCGATGAGAAGGAGGGGCTCGGCATCCGCCAGATCACCTTCCTGTTCACCGACCTCAAGGGTTCGACCGCCATGTATGAGCGCCTGGGTGACCTCAACGCCTATGCATTGGTTCGCGAGCATTTCGCTCTGGTCAACGCGGCGGTTCGGCAACATTCCGGAGCGGTGGTCAAGACGATTGGCGATGCAGTGATGGCTGTATTCTCACAGCCGTCGGATGCGATTTCGGCCGCACTCCACATCTTTGAAGAAATCGATCGTTTCAACAGCGACCATGACGGGCCGGGCATCATCCTCAAGATCGGCGCCCACTGTGGACCATCGATCGCCGTGACGCTCAACGACAACCTCGACTATTTCGGCCAGACCGTGAATGTCGCCGCGCGCGTGCAGTCCCTGGCGGAAGCCGGACAGATCTGCATTTCCGAGGCACTCCATTCCGCGCCCGGTGTCAGCGAGATCCTTGCCGGCCATCGTGTGGTGGCTTTCGACGCGCCTCTTCGAGGTGTGGAAGGCGATGCAACTGTCTATCGCATTATGCGGGGATAGAAGCGACAGCGAGCCAACCCTTCGACCTGCCTGGAATCGGGAGCTCATGACGTCCGTCTGGTGAGCGCAGTCAAGTTCGATTGCCCTCCGGCACCGCGTCTCGCGTGAGGAGAATTGAGTCTGCGTCAGACCTCTGAAATCACATTCGGAAGCAGCGCAGCTGTTCAGCCGGCGTCGGTAGGGCACCGCAGAAGGCAGCCGGGACGATCGGAGAGTGCCGAGACCGGGCCGTTACCGTCGGGCCTGGGTCCGGAATGAGCTGCAAGCTGCCGTATCAGCCGTGCCCTCGGCCATGCCCGGTCTTCTGGTGGATCACGCCGCATCCGATCTTCGAAAGGCCGTCGGAATCGCGTCGTCATATCGCTCAGCGCGGCTTGGCGAAGACCAGGAGGAGAGAGGAACCGCCCTCTCTCTTAACCTTCTTACGGACGAACGCGGATGACCGTCTTCCCGTTGCGTCGCCCGCTCGCGTTGAAGGTTGCAACGGCCTCGTCGAGAGCCGAAACTTTGCCGATGTTAGTCTGCAGTCGTCCGTCCCGCACCCGCTGGACGATCTCCCTCAGTTGGGCGCGATCGGACTCAACAACGAAATCAACCGCCAGGCCGTCTGTGGGCCGCGCCTCGGCCGGGCCGACGACGGTCACCAGCGTTCCTCCGGTCCGGATCAGTGCTGCGGACTGCTTCTGAATATCACCGCCGATGACATCGAACACCAGATCGACGCCGCCGACGTCCTTCAGGGTATCGTTCCCTAGGTCGACGAATTCATTTGCACCGAAGTCGAGCGCCTTCTGGCGGTCGGCGGCGCGTCCGGTGCCGATGACATAGGCGCCGGCTTCCCGCGCAAGCTGCGTCACGACCGAACCGACGGCGCCGGCCGCGCCATGCGCCAGCACGCTCTGTCCTGCCTGAAGGCGGCCATGCTGAAACATGCCCTGCCATGCGGTCAGCCCCGAGATCGGCAGACTCGCGCCCACAGCGAAGTCGACATCGCCGGGCAATGGCGCGAGATTGCGTGCTTCCATCGCGACGTATTCGGCAAGTGTGCCGTCGCGATGCCAGTCCGACAGGCCGAACACCCGCTGACCGATCGACAGCCCCGTGGTGCCGTAGCCCAGCGCGGTGACCACGCCAGCCAATTCATGCCCGAGGATCGATGGCGTCCGGTCACGGAAGGCCCGATCCGCCCAAGTCGAAGGCCACTCTAACTCAGTGTTGACGAATCCCGCCGCATGAACCTGAACGACGACATCGTTTATCGCTGGCTGTGGCTCGGGCCGCTCTGCCAGTGTCATGCCGGCGGTTCCCGCGGTCTGGTCCGTTACAACGATTGCTTTCATGGGAATTGTCTCCTCAGTGATTTGTTGGTTCGAGGTAAGTTGCAGACGTGGAAGGTCTTCGCGACCTCTCGCGCAGTTGGCTATCGGTTCGGCGCCTTCCGCGCCCAACCGTGAGACAGGGTGATGGCAATACTGATACAGTTCATTGGATGGCTCCCTCATCGATGTTTATGGGAACCAATTTACGGGCGGGCCTAATAATTTCGAGACCCAATCAGCTCAATATGATGCGCGAAAGGATCAATTTAGCCTTTCGAGTCTGCGCGTCTTACTCGCCCTTGTGCGCCAGTCGTCGCCACTCTCCCGGCGTCATCCCTATCCTTTCGGCGAAGACATGCCGGAATGCCGAAACGGAATGATACCCAACGGTCTCGGCCACAGCCTCGGTACTGATCGCCGGCTTCTTCAACTCGTTGGCGGCCAGGCTCATGCGAAGGTCAGTCAAAAAGTCGAGTGCAGAGCGACCCAACTTGTCCTGAAACTGGCGCATGAACGTGGCGCGTGACATGCGGCACAAATCGGCCAGTTCGGGCAGTTTCCAAGGCCGTGCCGGATTGGCGAACATCGCGGCTATGGCCGGAGCAAGGCGCGGATGGCCGGCCAAGGCCAACAGACCCTCTGGGGCTTTCCCCGATTGGCTCGCGGCGCGCAGTACCAATGTGAACAGGGCCGACGAAAGCGCGTTAAGAATGGCACGTCCTCCGGCTCGGTCGGTCGCTGACTCCATTCGCATCAGCCCGACAAGACCGGCAAGTTCGTTGGAAGCGGACCCGATGCCTTCTTCCGCCTGGCCGTTCAAGGCCCGTGCCACCAGATTTGCCGGCATGTAGTTGCGGATCAGCCGGTCATGCGGCGGCGCGATGAAAAAGCGACCGCACAACAGATCCGTTTGCTCGCCTTGGCTGT
This sequence comes from Mesorhizobium sp. M2A.F.Ca.ET.067.02.1.1, assembly GCF_004023285.1. NCBI lineage: Bacteria > Pseudomonadati > Pseudomonadota > Alphaproteobacteria > Hyphomicrobiales > Phyllobacteriaceae > Mesorhizobium > Mesorhizobium sp. M2A.F.Ca.ET.067.02.1.1. The sequence goes on along the minus strand of NZ_RZSB01000012.1, from coordinate 3,828 downwards.
CGTTCTCGCTCAGCGTCCATCCGGCAGAGCCGAGGCTTTCGTGCGTCCGGATGGGCCTTTGCCCGCTACCATCGTGCAGCACATGCGCCGCACCGTGAGGCAGCAGCACGATATCTCCGCTCACCAGTTCCCGCGCCGTTTTCGACTCTGGATCCTCGAGAATGGCGCGACCCTTGACTATGACGTGAAAGGGGATCTCGTTCGCCGCCGCTTGGCCCCAGGCGACACGCCATGGCGCACCGTAAGCGCAGCGGACCTCGAGTTGGCCGCTAACGGTGATGATTTGCAAGAGATGGCTAAGCCAGTCCATTTCAGACATTGGTTCTCGAAACCGGAAATGGTGAAATCTTACCGCAATGGTGCATTGGTTCTACTAGTCGCACTCATTCCAAAACCTAGCTCCGAAGCGTGCCTGGATTGTGAGCGAGCCACGATCCGAACAAGTGGCTTGGATCAGACGCCGCCACAACGTCCGGCGCTCGACTTAACAAGCGCGCCTTAACCTCATGCGACCTGGCCAGGCAGGACCTTGGCCTCGCGCCTGGCTTCCTCGGGAGCCCAAACGCCATGCAGTCCGATCGTGTAGCGGCGCGACCGGCCTGCGGCACGGTATTGCACGACGTAGCTTGGCTTCCCCGAGGCGAAGACGCAACCCGAAACCGGGCAACTCCTCGTCCCAAATGACATAGTCCGCGAAACGAATTTCAGTGGTATCAACAGTTCGTTTGGTCAGCTTCGCCATGCCCGGGCGCCTCCGTCAAAGATCCGCGCGTAAGCAAAGCGTAGGCACGGCAGGGCAGGGTTTCGGCCGCCCTGTCGTAGCCCTGATGCTATCGAATTCAAATTTGTTTTGTGACTCCGTGGCATAGCGCGCAATCGGATAGAAGCGGATAGGTTCGGCGAAACCGACTATCCATTCTCCGAAGGCAGAGGTCACAAGTTCGAATCTTGTCGGGTGCGCCATTCCTCCCTGTCCTAGCTTATGATGTGATGGCTTTTCAGTCCTGGTCAGGGATTAGTCATTTTGGTGCTGGGTTTGATACACAGTTGGACGAGCGCCCAATTTTTGTTGAATCATTGCTTTGGGTTGCGTCGGTGGCGCGTTCTCGAGGGATCAAGAGCTAAGGAATTCTAGGAGCTTATTCCAGGGTAAATTGATGTACCTCGCGGTAGGTGTCATCATTGATGCCGCATTCGGGGAAACTGTCGCTATCCGGAGCTAGGGCTCGATTGGCAAAATGAGGAACGTCTCGAATTCCGAGCAAATCACATCGGCTGGGCACAAGCTCAGCGGTAGTGGACATCTTGATGTTCATTACCTTGCACTGAAGGACGAGTATGATGCCACCCTCCGCGCCACCGGTATCCAACCCGGTTGGTCAGTGCTGGACGCAGGCGCAGGGAATGGGGTCTTCCTGCCTTTAATGGCGGACTTGCTGGGTGCCGAGGGGCGCGTCGAGGCTCTCGATCTGGCGCCAGAAAATGTTGAGGCAATCGAAGATTTGATCGCAAGCCGGCAGTTCGCCTGTCCGATAAGCGCGCGAACCGGTGACATGACCGATCTGCCGTATGGGACGGGCGCGTTCGACGCGCTTTGGAGCGCAAACGCTACCCAATATCTAAGCGACGAAGAACTTACCAAGGCAATCGAGGAGTTCCGCCGCGTCGTGAAACCGGGTGGGCTTGTTGCTGTGAAGGAAGTCGATATCTCGGTTTGGCAGTTTCAGCCGCACGATCCCAAACTGACTTGGCGTCTGCTCGACGCGTTGTCCGATGATGTACAGCTTTCCGGCGCCATGAGGGGAACTCGCTTGGCGGCCTGGTTTCGGTCGACGGGGCTCGAGAACGTCTCCGCCATCACAACGCTGGCAGAGCGCCGCCAGCCGCTCAGGCCAGTAGAGCGTGACTACATTCGGAACAATCTCAAGTTCCTATCTGGGCTCGCCCGGACGTGCGATTTGCCAGAAGCGGATCATCTTCAATGGAAGGCAATAGGCGACGAGCCGGAGCGCCTGATTGCCGACCCCAACTTCTGCTATCGTGAAATGTGGGTGCTCAACTTAGGCATCGTGCCGCAGAGCTAAACCAACTTTCGCTGCTCACCGCTATTGCGCAAGCTCTGGCACACGCCGCTTCTTGTCGGGTGCGCCAATAAAGCCGGGCATCCCACCTTATTGCCTGCGACGCCTGCCCGATGAAGCAAGATAACGCAGCGCAAGCATCATAGCGGCCACCGCGATTCCGGCGCTGATCACGCCTGCGGGCGTTATCCTGGCACTGCCTTGCAAGGTCACATGCTTACCCAAACGCAGGTCAAAAACCGACTTGATTTCCTCAGGATGTGAGTGAACGGCGGCCGAAGGTTCTTCTTCCTGGACAACTGGCATTTGAGCCTCCGGTTCGAATGTTCCGCCGCTGCACAATGCCCGGCGGCGACGGTGACATTTGTGCCCGACCGAACGTGCGGTCAGTGGTGAGCGTTTAGAATTGATAGTCACCAAAGTAACATAGCAACGCCCAGTTTCATCTCCTCCTGCGTGCCCAATGTCAGGCGGTTCAATATAGTTTTCTGGACTGCCAAGCCTCACCCCAGCACCTCCCCTATCGCCTGTGCCAGTCTCTCCACCCCCTCCCTCATCTGCGTCGCGTCGCACGCGGCATAGCCCAGCACCAGGCCTTGGGTCGGCGCGGTGTTCTGGAAATATTTCGACAGCGGCGAGACGTTGATGGCCCTTTTGGCCGCGGCCTGGCTGACCTTGATGTCGTCGATGCCGTCCCTCAGATAGCCCACCACCTGGATACCGGCCTCGGCGGGGGAGAGCGTGATCTCGTCGCGCAGGCGCTCGGTGACGATGTCGCGGAAAAGCTGGCGGCGCTGGGCGTAGATGCGGCGCATGCGCTTCAGGTGCCGGCTCATATGGCCTTCGGTGATGAAATCGGCGAGCGCGGCCTGCAACAGCAGCGGCGCGAACTGGCCGGTGGTGGAGAGCGCGTTGACGATGCGGCCGGCAAGCTCTTGCGGCAGCACCATGAAGCCCAGGCGCAGCGCCGGGAACAGCAGCTTGGCGAAGGTGCCGACATAGATGACGCGGCCGGAGCGGTCCATGCTCTGGATCGCCGGCACGGGGCGGCCCTGAAAACGGTATTCGCCGTCGAAATCGTCCTCGATCACCCATGAATTGGCGGTCTCGGCGATATCGAGCAGGCGCAGCCGCTCCTCCATGCGCATGGTGATGCCGAGCGGATGCTGGCAGGCCGGCGTCACATAGATGAGGCGGGGCAACGGGTCCGGCGGCTCGAGATACCAGCCGCGCTCCTGGTCGACCGGGATCGGCAAGACCCTTGCGCCGGCCACGGTGAAGGCGGCCTTGGCGCCGTAATAGCCGGGCTCCTCCATCCACACCGTGTCGTCGGGGTCGAGCAGCAGGCGCGCCAGAAGATCGAAGGCGGCCTGCGCGCCGGTGGTGACGACGATCTGCTCGGGCCGGCAGCGCACGCCGCGCGCGGAATAAAGATAGCCGGCGATCGCCTCCTTCAGCGCCGGGTGGCCGGTGACGTCATAGGTGCCGAACAGCGTCTCGCCGCCATGGCTGGCGCGGCGCGCCACCAGCCGGCCCCAGACGCCGAAGGGAAAGCTCCCCGCATCCGGCATGCCGGGGTGGAAGGCGACATGCCCTGGCCTGCCGTGATGGTAGGGCTGGCTGAGCAGCTGCTGGCCGCGCAGCGAGGGCGATCGCAGCGGCACCGGCGGCTCCTCGCGCGGCGACTCGCGCGGGCCTTCGGGCAGGTCGACGATGACGGGCCGCGCGCCCTGGCGGTTGGCGAGAT
>NZ_RZSB01000129.1:0-10604 GCF_004023285.1 Mesorhizobium sp. M2A.F.Ca.ET.067.02.1.1 | reverse complement strand
CCCTTGTGGGGGAGATTAGCAGTTCCATCGCCCCGCCCTTTTGAAACGCTGGTGATTGGCGAAAGCCGGCGTGACATCTGATCTCCCCCCTTGTGGGGGAGATGGCCGGCAGGACAGAGGGGGCGCTGTCCCGCCAGCCTTCAAAGTTCAATGCAATTCGCCGTGCTACATCGCCTTCTCGATCTGGCCGCGGATCTCGCCGTCCTTGTTCTTGGCGGTGTGGACGTTGACATAGTATTTGCCGGCCTCGAGATCGGCCGCCTGCGCGTCCGTCAGCGTCGCCGATCCCTTGATCGGGCTCTTCAGCTTCTTTAACGGGATGACCGGGTCCGCGTTCGCGCCCATGTCCGCCGGACCGTGGATGTGGGCAGCCACGGCAGGCCCGCTGAGGCCGGAATATTTGACGTTCCAGCTGAGCTTCTTGCTTGTCGTGTCAAAGGTCAGTGTGGCGGTCCCCTTGCCCTTGGTGGTGACGGGCGGGCTCTGCTGGCCGCCATCGAGCGTCGCCTTGAACTTCATCGTCTCGGCCATGGCCGGCGATGCGAGAAGGAAGGCGGTCGAGACGGCCAAGGCCGAAAGCATCGGCACGGATAGGATGCGCATGAAGAACCTCCGTTGATTGCAGCATCCTCCACGGCTCCCCGACGTGCGGATGCGCCAATCAACGGTTGGGTCGCCGGATGTATCCCGGCACACGATTATTTTACCGCGGGCAAGAAAAAGGGGCGGTCGCCCCCCTTTCAATATCGGCTGTAGAGACCCGAGCTTACTTGATCGCCTTGTCGGTGATCGCGGTCGTGTAGGCGCCGCTTGCCTCCTTGCTGATGATCTTCTGGTCGAGCAGCGCCTTGGCGGTGCGCTCGTAAGCGGCCGGGATCAGCTTGCCGTCGGCATTGTCGACCAGCTTGGCCACTTCCTTCATCATGAACTTCTGGTGGTTCTCGTCCTGGCCGCCGGCGTCGACGACGATTTCCGCCGCCTCGTCGGTGTTCTCGGTAGCGTATTTCCAGCCCTTCATCGAGGCGCGCACGAAGCGAACCATCTTGTCCTCGAAGGCCGGATCCTTGAGCTTGTCCTCGAGCGTGTAGAGCCCGTCTTCCAAAAGGTCGTTGCCCATGGCCGAGTAGTTGAAGACGATCAGGTCCTCGGGCTTGTAGCCGGCATCCAGCACCTGACCGTATTCGTTATAGGTCATGACCGAGATGCAGTCGGCCTGCTTCTGGATCAGCGGCTGCACGTCAAAGCTCTGCTTGAGCACGGTGACGCCGTCCGGGCCGCCATCGGTCTTGAGGCCGATCTTGTTCATCCAGGCGTAGAAGGGATATTCGTTGCCGAAGAACCAGACGCCGAGGGTGTGGCCCTTGAAGTCGGCTTCCGTCTTGATCGGACCGGCCTTCGGGCAGACCAGTTCCATGCCGGCCTTCTTGAACGGCTGGGCGATGTTGACGAGCCCCACGCCTTTGTCGCGGGCCGCCAGCGCGCCGCCCATCCAGTCGACGATGACATCGGCGCCGCCGCCGGCGATCACCTGCTCGGGCGCGATATCCGGGCCGCCCGGCTTGATGTCGACGTCGAGGCCTTCGGCGTCATAGAAGCCCTTGGCCTTGGCGACATAATAGCCGGCGAACTGGGCCTGCGTGACCCATTTCAATTGCAGTGTAACCTTGTCGGCGGCCATCGCCTGGAAGGCGGCCAGCGACATGGCGCCGGCCAAAGCGGAAATTAGCAGTCTTTTCATGTTTTTACCCTCTGAAGTTAGTGCCCAAACCCACCGCCCCTATCCACCTCGGACAGAGGGATGCCAAAACGTGACGGCTCTCTCGACGAGAGCGACCACGCCATAAAAGACCGAACCCGCCAGTGCTGCAACTGCGATTTCGGCCCACACCATGTCGATGTTCATCCGCCCGACTTCCGTCGAGATGCGGAATCCCATGCCGACCACAGGCGTGCCGAAGAACTCGGCGACGATGGCGCCGATCAGGGCCAGCGTCGAGTTGATCTTCAGCGCATTGAAGATGAAAGGCATTGCCGCCGGCAGCCTGAGCTTGAGCAGCGTCGGCCAGTAACCGGAGGCATAGGTGCGCATCAGGTCGCGCTCCATATGCCCGGATGCGGCCAGCCCTGCGACCGTGTTCACCAGCATCGGAAAGAAGGTCATGATGATGACGACAGCGGCCTTGGACGGCCAGTCGAAGCCGAACCACATGACCATGATCGGCGCCACGCCGATGATCGGCAGCGCCGACACCATATTGCCGATCGGCAAGAGCCCGCGCCGCAGGAACGGCACGCGGTCTGCGAGGATGGCGACGGCGAAGCCGGCGAGGTTGCCAACGACATAGCCGATCAGCACCGCCTTGAAGATCGTCTGCCGCACATCCGAGCCCAGGATCGGCAGCGAGTTGGCGATGCGCGCGCCGATAGCGCTCGGCGGGGGCAAGAGGATGAAGGGGATGCCCGCGCCGCGCGTCACCGCTTCCCAGATGATCAAGATCCAGGCGCCGAAGATCGCCGGGATAATCAGGCGCAATGCGTTCCTCGCGACGCTTTGGTTCGGGCGCAACGAAGACAACAGCGCAACGCAACGCCAGGCGAGCAGCCAGGCGGCGGCAAGCAGCAGGAAATACGGGGCCAGCGCAGTGCCTTCGAAACCGGTTATGCCCTTGATCAGCAGCCAAGCGGCGGCATGGGCGCCGACGAAGAGCACGATCGCCTCCACGAGCGGCGTTAGCTTTGCGATCGAAACCAGCGCCGCGATGAGCAGCAGCCCGATGATCAGCCCCTTTGCGCCCATATAGGGATAGGCCAGCGTTGCGGCCGGGTCCGCCAGCGCGGCTGCCTCCGGCTTCGTCATCGCGCCGAGCGCAAAGGCGGTGAGGCAAAGCAGGATTGCCAGCGCCGCTTGCCAGGACGGCCTCAGCCAGGTCATGCCGGCCTCCCGCCCATGGCGCGGTCGACGAGGCGCCCGGCGATGCCCACTACCATCACGAGCAGCGCCGCGACGATGGAGCCTGCGACCAGCGCCGACCAGATATCGATGGTCTGGCTGTAATAGGCGCCCGCAAGCAGCTTGGCGCCGATGCCCGCGACCGCGCCGGTCGGCAACTCGCCGACGATGGCGCCGACCAGGCTTGCCGCCACAGCCACCTTCATCGAGGTGAACAGGAACGGCACCGAGGCCGGCACGCGCAGTTTCCAGAAGGTCTGCGAGGCGCTGGCATTGTACGTATGCATCAAATCGAGATGCATAAGCTCGGGCGAGCGGAGGCCTTTCACCATGCCGACGGCGACGGGGAAGAACGACAGGTAGGTCGAGATCAGCGCCTTGGGGATCAGGCCGGTGATGCCGATCGCCGCCAGCACCACGATGATCATCGGCGCCACCGCCAGGATCGGAATGGTCTGCGAGGCGATGATCCACGGCATCAGGCTGCGGTCGAATGTCGCCACATGCACGATGCCCACGGCAATGAGGATGCCGAGCGCGGTGCCGAAGGCGAAGCCGAGCAGCGTCGAGGACAATGTCACCCAGGCGTTGTAGACGAGGCTGCGGTTCGAGGTGACGGACCGCAGAAAAGTGTTCTCAAAGAAATTCACCGCCACCTGGTGCGGCGCCGGCAGCGTCGGCTTCGGCTGCGACAGCGTTTTGCCGATGAACTCGACCGTGCCGGCGCTCTGGTAGTCGACGGCTTTCGCCAGCGCCACCGCCTGCTCGCCCATCGCCTTCCTGGTCTTGGCGTCGAGGAATGGCGACGGCGCCTCCTCGACCACCTTCTGGTTGCGGCGCTGGATCGAGCACTCGCGCTCACCGAGATAGAGCGCCGTGCCATGCGCGTCAGCCAGCACCTGGATCTCGATATGGCGCGGATCGACGACAAATTTCTCGATGAAGACGCGGTCGTCGCCGAAGGAGCTTTTCGCCTCCGAACGCGCCCGGTCGAAGCCGTCGCGCACCTCCGCTTGGCTCCAGGCGATGCGCATGCCCTTGCCGCCGCCGCCGGCCGAGGCCTTGATCATGACCGGATAGCCGATCTCGCCGGCGATCCGCTCGGCATGGTCGGCATCTTCGATGACACCGAGCCATCCAGGCACGGTCGAGACCTTGGCTTCGCTGGCGAACTTCTTCGATTCGATCTTGTCGCCCATCGCCTTGATGGCTTTGGACTTCGGTCCGATGAAGACGATGCCTTCTTTCTCCAGCGCCTCGCAAAATGAGGCGCGCTCCGACAGGAAGCCGTAGCCCGGATGGACGGCCTCGGCGCCGGTTTCCTTGCAGGCGGCGATGATCTTCTCCGGCAGGAGATAGCTCTGCGCGGCGGGCGGTGGGCCGATATGCACCGCTTCGTCGGCCATTTCGACATGCACGGCATCGCGATCGGCATCCGAATAGACCGCGACGGTGGCAATGCCCATCTTGCGCGCCGTCTTGATGACGCGACAGGCGATCTCGCCGCGATTGGCGATTAGGATCTTCTTGAACATTCGGATGTCGTTCCTCCGGCGAAGCGGACCAGTTCTATGGATAATTCCGGCGCGCCTCAAGTGCCACGGGCAGGCTCCCAAGGCTGGCACCGATTGCAGAAACCGCGCCGAAAAACGTCGCAAGAGACATTGGCCGTCCGCACGGAACTCGCTAATGTTACCCCAACACTAAATGATGGCAGGCTGGCATTCGCCACGGGCAGCCTGCCGTTAGCTAAAACTTACAGATCGCTTGGGAGGAATGCCTCATGAAAACGCGTGCCGCCGTTGCCGTTGCCGCCGGAAAGCCGCTGGAGATCATGGAGGTGGACCTCGAAGGTCCGCGCGAGGGTGAGGTTCTGGTCGAGGTCAAGGCGACCGGCATCTGCCACACCGACGAGTTCACGCTGTCGGGCGCCGATCCGGAAGGGCTGTTTCCGGCGATCCTGGGCCATGAGGGCGCCGGCATCGTCGTCGATATCGGCAAGGGTGTGACCTCGGTCAGGAAGGGCGACCATGTCATCCCGCTCTACACGCCCGAATGCCGCCAGTGCCCGTCCTGTCTGTCGCGCAAGACCAATCTGTGCACCGCCATCCGCGCCACACAGGGCCAGGGGTTGATGCCCGACGGCACCTCGCGCTTCTCGCTCGGCGGCGAAAAACTGTTCCATTACATGGGCTGCTCGACCTTCTCCAACTTCACCGTGCTGCCGGAGATCGCTGTCGCCAAGGTCAATCCCGACGCGCCCTTCGACAAGATCTGTTACATCGGCTGCGGCGTCACCACGGGCATCGGCGCCGTCATCAACACGGCCAAGGTCGAGCAAGGGGCGACGGCCGTCGTCTTCGGCCTCGGCGGCATTGGCCTCAACGTCATCCAGGGGCTACGTCTGGCCGGCGCCGACATGATCATCGGCGTCGATGTCAACAACGACAAGAAGGCCTGGGGCGAGAAATTCGGCATGACGCATTTCGTCAATCCGAAGGAGATCGACGGCGACATCGTGCCTTACTTGGTCAACATGACCAAGCGCGGCGCCGACCAGATCGGCGGCGCCGACTACACATTCGACTGCACCGGCAACACCAAGGTGATGCGCCAGGCGCTGGAAGCCTCGCATCGCGGTTGGGGCAAGTCGGTCATCATCGGCGTCGCCGGCGCCGGCCAGGAGATCTCGACGCGGCCCTTCCAGCTGGTCACCGGCCGCACCTGGATGGGCACCGCTTTCGGCGGCGCGCGCGGCCGCACCGATGTGCCCAGGATCGTCGACTGGTACATGGAAAAGAAGATTGAGATCGATCCGATGATCACCCATACGCTGAAGCTCGAGGACATCAACAAGGGTTTCGACCTCATGCATGAGGGCAAGTCGATCCGGAGCGTCGTGGTTTACTGAGGAAAGCCACTAGGCCGCAGGCCGGAACGCCGGCGACCTCTGTGGTAAAACATGGGAGGAATGGAATGGCCGAAAAACTGCATCCGAAGATTGACAATGGCTTGCCGAAGGAAAGCGCATCCTTCTCCGGCGGCACGCTGGTCTGCCTCTGCACCAGCAACCCTGTGAAGGTGAAGGTCAAGGGCCAGATCGCTCACGACCACGCCTGCGGCTGCACCAAATGCTGGAAGCCGGAAGGCGCCATATTCTCGGTCGTGGCCGTCGCCGGTACCGGCGACGTCACCGTCACCGAGAATGGAGACAAGCTGAAGGTGGTCGATCCTTCGGCGCTGATCCAGCGCCACGCCTGCACCGGCTGCGGCGTCCACATGCATGGCCCGGTCGAGCGCGACCATCCCTTCAAAGGCCTGTCCTTCATCCATCCGGAACGCTTCGAAGAGGACGGCTGGTCGCCGCCGGGCTTCGCCGCCTTCGTCTCCTCGATCATCGAATCCGGCGTCGACCCCAGCCGCATGGACGGTATCCGCGCGCAACTGAGATCGATTGGGCTCGAGCCCTATGACTGCCTCAACCCCGGCCTGATGGACTATATGGCCACCTGGACGGCGAAGAAGTCCGGCGCGCTGCCGGCCTGAGCCCAGTCGGTCCGGTGACGACCGGGCGCTCCTGCGTGAAATGCTTCATGGAAATTGCCAATGGGCGATCGAAAGATCGCCCATTGGTCGACGTTCGCCCGGAGGGACAAATGCTGGCAACAGCCATCGCAGCGGCCGTGCTCTTGATCGGGATAGTTCTCGCTTATGGCATCAAACGGTTTTCCCTTGGCGACAGTGTAACCCTGATCGCTCTCATGATCATTCCGTTGCTCGCTTATGGGGTAGTGTCCGGCGATATCAGCGAGTTCACCGGGCCGGGTGGCTGGGGCGCGAAATTCCGCGAGGAAGCCAAGAAGACAATCGACCCGATACCGATCAGTTCTTCCATTGTCGAAGGCGAGTTCGTCGCCAAGGGCGACTTCGTCCAGCTTGAGAATGTCGATCGCAATTTGGCGCCGGGAAAGCCGGTGAGCATGACTTTGCAGCTTGGCCGTGGCGACTATTATCAGGCGCCCGTCATTGCAGAGTATATCCGTGTCCTATCGCAACATGATCCCGACATGTCGGTAGTGGTCATCGACCCTGCCGGAAAGTATGTCGCCTCAGCCAAGGGCAGCGTCGTGCTGGCGCAGCTGACCGATAACAGGAACTCTGAGCAGATCAGCCGTCTGATGGCTGTCCTGCGGGGGTCCGATCCGGCGGCGATTCGGACGGTCGGCGGCTTCTCCGACAAATCCATCGCCGACACGGCCAGCAACGTCGACGCCTTGCAGAAAATGCAAAGCGAGAATACAGCCAGACTCGTGGCCATCACCGCCGCCGGGGTGCCGGAGGGCATCGTGCTGCGTGACATGATCGTCACTCGGTTGCTGGTGGAACTGGCGCCGGAAGACAAATAGCCGCCAGGAGTCGCCGATCGCTCGGGAAATCATGATCTACGTCGATGCCGACGCCTGCCCGGTCAAGGCCGAGGTCGAGAAGGTCGCCGAGCGTCATGGGGTTGTCGTCACCTATGTCTCCAATGGCGGCCTGCGCCCATCGCGCGATCCGATGATCCGCAATGTCGTCGTCTCCAAAGGCGCCGATGCCGCGGACGACTGGATCGTCGAGAACGCCAGGGAGAGCGACATCGTGGTGACGGCCGACATTCCGCTTGCCGCGCGCACGGTGGCGCTCGGCGCGCATGTGCTGGGGCCGACCGGACGCCCGTTCACCCCGGAAACCATCGGCATGGCGGTGGCGATGCGCGATCTGAAGCAGCATCTGCGCGAGACCGGCGAAAGCCGCGGCTTCAATGCCTCCTTCACGCAAAAGGACAGGTCGCAGTTTCTAGGCGAGCTCGACCGCATCTTGCGGCGCGCGCTCAAATCCGTCACACCGGATTGATCCAACGTCTTCAGGGACCCGACCCATGGGTGAAGACCTCAAGACGCCGATGCATCGCCACATGCAGTTCGCACTGGCCTTTGCGATCGGCATCGTCGCCCTACTGGTGGCTCTTCTGCTCAAGGCACCGCTCCCCTACTCCATCGGCGCCAATGTGTTCTTCGTGAGCTATATCGCCATGGTGCTGGCGCTGATGCCGAGCCTCACCGGCCGCTATCTCAGCAGGAACGCGCGCGCGACGGACATGCCCGTGCTGCTTATCTTCGCCGTCACGTTCTTCGTCGTCGTTGCGGCCATCGTCTCGCTGTTTCTTTTGATCAATCAGAAAGATGCGGCGCACCCTTGGCAGCTTGCCTTCGCCATGCTGTCGATCCCGCTCGGCTGGTTCACCATCCACGCCATGGCGTCGCTTCACTATGCGCATGTCTATTGGAAGGATGGAGGCGAGATCGATCAGAAAACCCAGAAGAAAATGCCGGTCGGCGGCCTCGATTTTCCCGGCGGCAAAAGACCAGAAGGTTGGGACTTCCTCTATTTCGCGACGGTCATCGGCATGACGGCGCAGACGGCGGACACCGCCATAACCACCTCGCAAATGCGCCTTGTCGTGCTTGTCCACTCGATCCTGAGCTTTTTCTTCAACACGGTGATCGTTGCCGCGGCGGTCAATCTCGCGGTCAGCCTAGGCCCTCCGTAATAAATCCGTGATCGCATGAAACATTGCCTTGTGCGGTGACGTATTGAGGGGAAGACAAGGACCTGAGAAGCCGCCTGCCTGAGGCGGCCGGAGGCAAGATGGACGCTGTTGCCAACAACCAATCCGCCCCCAAGGCGGGCGGCAAGGACACCACCCTCATCTACCGGCAGTCGCGCTGGACGCGCTTGACCCATTGGCTCTGGGCTTTCTCGCTGTTCTTCATGCTGCTTTCCGGCCTGCAGATCTTCAATGCGCGGCCGCAGCTTTATCTCGGCAAGCAGTCCGGTTTCGAGTTCAACAACACCATTCTCGAGATCGGCGCCGAAAACACCGCCAACGGCCCACGCGGCTTCACCGAAATCCTCGGCCACCGCTTCGACACTACCGGCGTGCTCGGCTGGTCGGGTCCGCTGGGACAAGAGACGCCTCGCGCCTTTCCGGCCTGGGCGACCATTCCCTCCTATTACGACCTTGGCACCGCCCGCGTCGTGCATTTCTTCTTCGCCTGGATCCTGACCACCACGCTGCTCGTCTGGCTGATCGCCGGCCTGATCAACGGCCATATCCGCCGCGACCTCGCCCCTCGCCTCTCGGATCTGCGCAAGCTGCCGCGCGACATCGTCGACCACGCGAAGCTGAAATTCCACCACACGCGCGAGTACAACACCCTGCAGAAGATGGCTTATGGCGGCGTGCTGTTCGTGGCTCTGCCGTTGATGATCGTGACCGGGCTCGCCATGTCGCCGAGCATGGATTCGGTGCTGCCGTGGCTCAACGAAATCCTTGGCGGCCGACAGACGGCGCGCACCATCCATTTCACCGTCATGGTGCTGCTCGTCCTCTTCTTCATCGTCCACATCCTGATGATCCTCGCCGCCGGCCCGATCAACGAGCTGCGCTCGATCATCACCGGCTGGTACCGCACGGACCCGCCCGCGAAGCACGACCAGTCGACCGAGAGGAGCGTCTGACATGGCGAAATTCCAGATCACGCGCCGTAAGTTCCTGACCGCCGGCAGCCTGGGCCTGTCAGGCATCGCATTGTCGGGCTGCGACGCCTTCGACAGCGGTCTCGGCATTGGCGGCGGCCTGCGCAGCTTCCTCGAAAACGCCAATGGCCTGACTTACCGCGCGCAGCGCTTTCTTGCAGGCCGCGACGCGCTGGCGCCGGAATTCACCGAGGCCGATATCCGCCAGCCGCAGCGACCGAATGGCGTCACGGCGCCCGATGACGACACCTACAAGGGTCTGCTCGCCAACAATTTCGCCGACTGGCGCCTGGAGGTGACCGGCCTTGTCGAGAAGCCGCTGTCGCTGACCCGCGAGCAGCTCCAGAACATGCCGAGCCGCACCCAGATCACCCGCCACGACTGTGTCGAAGGCTGGAGCTGCATCGCCAAATGGACCGGCACGCCGCTGTCGCTGGTGCTCGACCAGGCGGTGGTCAAGCCGCAGGCGCGCTACGTCATGTTCCACTGCCTCGACACGATCGAGCAGAGTTTGTCCGGCGACATCAAATATTACGGCACCATCGACCTGATCGATGCCCGCCATCCGCAGACCATTTTGGCCTACGGTCTCAACGGCAAGCCGCTTCCGGTCGAGAACGGCGCGCCGCTGCGCGTCCGGGTCGAGCGCCAGCTCGGCTACAAGATGCCGAAATACATTTCTAAGATCGAGCTGGTCGACAGTTTCGCCACTATCGGCGGCGGCCGCGGCGGCTATTGGGAGGATAATGGCTACGACTGGTATGGCGGGATTTGATGATCCCTCGCCTGCGGGCCGAGCACGATCTGCCGTCTGCCGAGCTTGATGCCGTCGAGGAGCGTCTGCATGACGACAACCGACGGCTGACCGGTCGTGACGACGACCGTGCCCTCACCTTTGCCTTGCGGGATGAGCAAGGGCGCGTCGTCGGGATCGCCGCCGGTCATTCCTGGGCCGGCATCGCCGAGCTCACGCTGATGTGGGTCGACGAAACTTATTGCGGCCTTGGCCACGGCAGGAAGCTGCTTGATGCCTTTGTCGCGGAGGCCGCTGCGCGCGGCTCCCTGCGGATATGGG
>NZ_RZSB01001299.1:0-781 GCF_004023285.1 Mesorhizobium sp. M2A.F.Ca.ET.067.02.1.1 | reverse complement strand
GTGCTTGACGCCGAAATGCTGCTCCTCGTCGATGATCAGAAGTCCGAGATTCTTGAATGAGATCGAGCTGCCGAGCAGCGCATGCGTGCCGACGACGATGTCGATCGTGCCCTCGGCAATGCCCTTCTTGGTTTCGGCCAGTTCCTTGGAGCCGACCAGGCGCGAGGCCTGGGCGATGCGGATCGGCAGGCCGGAGAAACGCTGCGAGAAGGTCTTGAAATGCTGGCGCGATAAAAGCGTCGTCGGCACGACGACCGCGACCTGGAACCCTTCCATCGCCGCGATGAAGGCGGCGCGCAGCGCCACTTCCGTCTTGCCGAAGCCGACGTCGCCGCAGACCAGCCGGTCCATCGGCTTGCCGGCGCCGAGATCGTCCATGACGGCATCGATCGCCGTCTGCTGGTCGTCGGTCTCCTCATAGGGGAAGCGCGCGGCGAACTCGCCATAAAGCCCGTCCGCCGGTATCATGGCGGGCGCCGCCCGCATCTGCCGCTCGGCGGCGATGCGGATCAATTGCCCGGCCATGTCGAGCAGGCGCCGCTTCAGCCGCGCCTTGCGCGCCTGCCAGGCGCCGCCACCCAACTTGTCGAGCGTCGCCTCGGCCGAATCCGAGCCGTAGCGCGACAGAAGCTCGATGTTCTCGACCGGCAGGAACAGGCGGTCGTCGCCGGCATAGTGGATTTCGAGACAGTCATGCGGCGCGCCGACCGCTTCGATGGTGCGCAGGCCGATGAAGCGGCCGATACCGTGATCGGCATGGACGACGATGTCGCCGGCGGAC
>NZ_RZSB01001298.1:0-781 GCF_004023285.1 Mesorhizobium sp. M2A.F.Ca.ET.067.02.1.1 | reverse complement strand
GGCCTGCCGCGCGTCGTGGCGGAAAGCCCGGTCGGCAAGGCGGTCGATGTCGTCATCGTGCGCAAGGGCGTCGAGCAGACGGTCAAGGTGACGCTCGGCCGGCTCGAGGATGGCGAGAAACTGGCCAGCGGCGAAAACGGCAGCACCGATCAGGGCAATGGCGACAAGGCAACGCCTCCGGTGTCGACGGCCTCGGTGCTCGGCATGACGGTCGGCGAGCTCAACGACCAGACGCGGCAGAAGTTCAGCATCGCGGCCGACGTGTCCGGCGTGGTCGTCACCGATGTCGCCAAGGATTCGCCCGCGGCGGAGCGCGGCATCCAGCCCGGCGAGGTGATCACCGAGATCGCGCAGGAATCGGTCGGCACGCCGAAGGACGTGATGGACCGGATCGGAGCGCTTAAGGAGCAGGGCCGCAAGAACGCGCTCCTGATGCTGGCGTCGAAGACCGGGGAACTGCGTTTCGTGACGATCCGGATGGATTGAGTCCGGATCGTTCAGCAAGCGATTGATGTTTCAATGAATAGGGCGGCTAGCGAGCCGCCCTTTTTCGTGCCTGCCATGCCTCGCGCGACAGCCTGTACATGACATGACGCTTGAGATGCGGGTGGCTGTCTGGGACGCTGGGGTGATCGAAGTCGGCACCGGGATCGGCTCGCATGCCGAGCCGCTTCATGACGGCGACCGAACGATGGTTGTCCGCGACCGCGAACGATACGATCTCGTCCACGCCAAGCGTTTCGAAACCGAAGGCGAGCCAGGCTCCCGCTGCCTCGGTGAC
>NZ_RZSB01001297.1:0-783 GCF_004023285.1 Mesorhizobium sp. M2A.F.Ca.ET.067.02.1.1 | reverse complement strand
ACGCTGGCGCCCGGCAGCCGCTCCAACGCGGCGGCGACGCGGGCATAGACGGCGGGCCTGTCGGTGGGGATCGGCCGCGGCTTGGCGGCGCGCAGATGGTCGAGCGCGGCCGAGGCATCGAAGGGGCCGATCTCGGCATTGGGCTTCTCGGCGGTGAAGGCAATGACGATCGGCACGCCGTTAGATCCGGCGTCGGCTATCAGCCGCTCGGCGGTGGCGACGCGCTTGCCCCAGTCAGCGGCGCTTGCCCAGCTGTTGTCGATGACAAGCGCCAGGACGGAACCTTCCGCCGGCAGCTTTTCGCGCGGATTGAAGACCGGCTCGGCCAGCGCCATCACGACAAGCGCCGCCATGAGCAGCCGAAGCAGCGTCAGCCACCACGGGCTTTGCTGCGGGGTTTCCTCGCGTCGGAGGACCCGGGCCAGGATTTTCAGCGGCGGGAAAACTTCCGTCTGCGGCTTGGGCGGGGTGAGCCTGAGCAGCCACCAGATCACCGGCAGCGCCAGAAGGCCCCACAGCACCATGGGCGCACCGAAGGAAAGCGGCAGCCAGCTCATGCGACCGCCTTTCCAGTGGCCTGCGGGGGGTGACCTCTATCGGCCAGCCCTGCATGACCTTTGTCGGCCAGCCCTGCATGACTGCCGTCGGCGGTCATTGCCATGTGGACGCGCACCAGCGCTTCGGAGGCGAGCCGGTCCGTGTGATTGGCGGTAAAGCTCCAGCCGAGGCGCTTGCACCATGCGGCCAGCTCCTCGCGGCGGGCCCGGTCAAGCAGGCGGTATT
>NZ_RZSB01001296.1:0-783 GCF_004023285.1 Mesorhizobium sp. M2A.F.Ca.ET.067.02.1.1 | reverse complement strand
CGCGGTCCCGACGGACGCGCGCCGCTGATCCTGGCGGTGCTCGCTTCGTTGGCGGTCGCCGGTTATTCGATGACCGCCGATCCGCACGACATCG
Organism: Mesorhizobium sp. M2A.F.Ca.ET.067.02.1.1; assembly: GCF_004023285.1. Taxonomy (NCBI): domain Bacteria; kingdom Pseudomonadati; phylum Pseudomonadota; class Alphaproteobacteria; order Hyphomicrobiales; family Phyllobacteriaceae; genus Mesorhizobium; species Mesorhizobium sp. M2A.F.Ca.ET.067.02.1.1. The sequence continues at coordinate 689 of NZ_RZSB01001296.1, read as the reverse complement.
CCGGCACGCTCGGCACCGAAAAGGTGGCGGCGGCGGCCAATCTCGGCGGCGACATGCCGGCCGGCGAGTGGCATTTCTACGGCCGCACGCCGTTCGGCCAGCGCTATTCGCCGCTCGACCAGATCACGCCCGACAATGTCGCCAAGTTGCAGCCGGCCTGGACCTATCGCACCGGCGACGTGAAGGGCCCCGACGATATCGGCGAAACAACCTATCAGGTGACGCCGCTGAAGGTCGGCGACGCGCTCTTCATCTGCACGCCGCACAACTTCGCCATCGCCATCGATGCCGCGAGCGGCAAGGAAAAGTGGCGCTACGATCCCAAGATCAAGCTCGACAACAACCGCCAGCACCAGACCTGCCGCGGCGTGTCCTATTATGCCGATGCCAAGATCGCCGCCGGCCAGCCCTGCGCGCAGCGCGTCTACCTGCCGACCTCCGATGCCAGGCTGATCGCGCTCGACGCGGCGAACGGGCAGGTGTGCCCGTCCTTCGCCGAGGGCGGCACGCTGAACCTGATGGCCAACATGCCCTATCCGAAATCGGGCTATTACTATTCGACGTCGGCGCCGCTGATCGTCGCTGGCAAGATCATCGTCGGCGGCGCGGTCAACGACAATTACTCGACCGAGGAGCCGTCGGGCGTCATCCGCGCCTTCGACGTCGAGACCGGCGCGCTGCTGTGGAGC
>NZ_RZSB01001295.1:0-784 GCF_004023285.1 Mesorhizobium sp. M2A.F.Ca.ET.067.02.1.1 | reverse complement strand
ATCATGCACCGCTCCTACGAGGGCGAGGCCGACCCGAAGAAGGCGCTGGCGATCACCACCGGCCCCTGCGAGCTGGTGAGCTGGGATGCCGAGACCGGCGCGGAAGTAAAGCGCAAGGACAAACCCTGGTGGAAGGGCGAGTTCCATCTCGACGGCATCAAATGGGTCGATTACGGCTCCGACCCCAACGCCATGCTGTCGGCCTTCGAATCCGGCGAGATCGACACCGACCACGAAACCGCATCGGACGCCGTCTCGCACACCGACAAGATGGGCCTGCAGAATTCCGAGATCGCCACCGGCTCGACCATCGTCGCGCGCTTCAATGTCTCCAACGCGCCCTATGACGACGTCAAGCTGCGCCGCGCCGCCCAGCTTGCCGTGGACAATGCGGCCGTGCTGAAGCTCGGCCTCGACGGGCGCGGCAAGCCCGCCGACAACCACCATGTCGGCCCCATGCATCCGGAATTCGCCGATATCGGCCCGGCCAAACGCGACGTCGACCAGGCGAAGAAGCTGATGTCGGAATCGGGCAAGGCCGACCACGAATATGAGCTGATCTCGGTCGACATCGAATGGCAAAAGAGCACCGCGGATGCGATCGCGGCGCAAATCCGCGAGGCGGGCTTCAAGATCAAGCGCACAGTGCTGCCGGCCGCGACCTTCTGGAACGACTGGAGCAAGTTCCCCTATTCCTGCACTGAATGGCTCGGCCGCCCGCTCGGCGTCCAGGTGCTGGCCTTGGCCTATAAATCGGGTGCGGCCTGGAACGAAAGCGCCTATG
>NZ_RZSB01001294.1:0-784 GCF_004023285.1 Mesorhizobium sp. M2A.F.Ca.ET.067.02.1.1 | reverse complement strand
TGGTCACCTTGATCGGCGAATCGAGCGCCACCTCGCCGGCCTGAATGGCGCGGAAGGCGACATAGGCCGTCATCAGCTTGCTGAGCGAGGCCGGATACCAGCGCTTGAACGCGTCCTGATGCTCCAGAATGGAGCCGCTCTTGAGATCGAACAGGACCACCGGATTGGCGCGCGCAACGCCGGCAAACGCCGGAAGCGCCAGCGCGCCCGCCAGCAACAGGTTGAGGAAATGCCTCTGCCGCATGATCAAATCCGAAATCGCCTCTTGCCGTAATCGCCACTGGGTCCGTAAGATTTCGTTACCCATCGCCAGCATAAATGCGGCCCGGCCCCTCGACCCGGACCCCATTGTTGCGGTGCTATTTACCCTATGTGACGCCAAAATGGCAAAGTTCAACACAATCACAATTGCTGAGCATCGGTTCTGAACGGACCGCCGCCAATCAACCGAGAGATGGACCGATCATGCCGATTCTCAACCGCGCCGCACAAATGCAGGAAGAAGTCGCCGGCTGGCGACGACATCTCCACCAGACGCCGGAACTGAATTTCGACGTCTTCCAGACTGCCGGCTTCGTCACCGAGAAGCTGAAGGCCTTCGGCTGTGACGAAGTGGTGACGGGATTGGGCAAGACCGGCGTCGTCGGCATCATCCGCGGCCGCAAGGGCGATGGCCCGACGATCGGACTGCGCGCCGACATGGACGCGCTGCCGATCGACGAGATCACCGGCAAGCCATGGGCCTCGACCGTGCGCGGCAAGATGCATGCCTGCGGCCATGATG
>NZ_RZSB01001293.1:0-784 GCF_004023285.1 Mesorhizobium sp. M2A.F.Ca.ET.067.02.1.1 | reverse complement strand
CTCCTTGCTCCGCCCGTGGATGACGACCGCGATAGGCGTCTCGGCCAATCGCCAAGGCAGGGGACCTGCAACGCACACCAACCAACCGGTCAAATCTTCTGTATTGAGGAACTAATTCTCAGCCTTGTCCGAAAGCTTGACGATTTCCCATTCCTTGCCGTTGACGGTGACGACTTCGCCGACCTTCTTGCCGAACAGCGCCACGGCCATCGGCGAGACATGGGAAATGCTGCCCTTCGACGGATCGGCCTCGTCCTCGCCGACAATGCGCCAGTGCACCTTCTTGCCGTCGTCGCCTTCCAGCGTGACGCCCATGCCGAAGCGCACCACGTCGCTGCCCGGCTCAGGCACCGAAAGTTCGGCGTTCTCGCGCCGCGCCGTCCAGTAGCGCAGGTCGCGCGAAACCACGGCGATACGCTCGCGGTCGCCCTTCCGTTCTGCCTTGGCGAGCACATCACGCAGGTCGGCGAGATTGTCCTCGATCATAGCAAGGCCGCGCTCCGTCACCAGATTGCGGTGCGTGCTGACCGGGCGTTCGCCGACGCCGGCAATGGCGTTTTCGCTGTCTTCTTCGCGGGTGAAAGCTCTGCTCATGCAATGAACTTAGGCTTGGCGAGGCGACTGCACAAGCGGTTTGCCGATAGGGCCATCCTGGCACGATTCCTGCGACAGACAGGGCGAAACGCCAGGACCTGTGCCGATGTTGAACAGACGAACGCTGCTTGCCCAGACCGCCGGCTTCGCCGTCGCCGGCCTCTTTGCCGGCAAGGCATCGGCGAAGTCG
>NZ_RZSB01001292.1:0-786 GCF_004023285.1 Mesorhizobium sp. M2A.F.Ca.ET.067.02.1.1 | reverse complement strand
CGGATGCGTTACCAAGCAGGAAGACGGCAGCTACAAGTGCCAGCTCAAGACGCTCAGCGTCCGTGCCGAGATCGCCATCGTGCCCAACCAGGCCAAGAGCGCCGACAGCCATCCCGACTTCCGGGTGCTGACCCAAGGGATCGAAGTCGGCGCCGGCTGGATCCGGACCGGCGAGGCTTCCGGCAAGGATTATGTCAGCCTGTCGATCGCCGCACCCGAGTTCGGACCGCGAAAACTCTACGCCAATCTCGGCCGCGCCGCTGGGCAGGACGACGACGACACCTACGCCATCATCTGGAACCCGGCCGACTGACCGGTTGGACTCGGGGGCCCCGCGCCGCAACCGGCGCGGGGCTCTTCCGAAAAAAGCGGCGAAAACTTGCTCCCGGCTTTTCGCCCGTCCCCCGAGACGGCCTCGCTCGACCATCCTCGGCCCGCGCTTCTCCTTAAGCATGATGATCATCATGGACGACGAAAACCAGCGCGCCGCCCGCGCCAAGAAGGGCAGTCCGTTTCTCAAGACCGCCCAGCCGCCTTCTATATTGGGCTTACCCAGCGCGCTTCCTCATGCCCGCTGGCCCACGCTCCGCTCGCAAGGCGATTCCCGCCGGCAAGGTTGGGACTCGATGCGCAGCGATAACTCGCGGCCATGAGGTGGTTGCGGGTGTCAAGGCCGAGACGATATAGACCGGGAACGGCACCACGTTGAGGGGCATCAGCCACTCGAGATGATCATGGACGGCGGGGCTCCTAGCCAGTATCGGCGAGCATCCGCCCGACCTCGCC
>NZ_RZSB01001291.1:0-788 GCF_004023285.1 Mesorhizobium sp. M2A.F.Ca.ET.067.02.1.1 | reverse complement strand
CCAGGAGACGGTCTCGCGGGCGAAGGCGGCAAGCCTGTCCGGCTCGCCATGGGTGAATTGCGCATAGCGCTGGGCAACGCCGGCCTTGACCGCGAAATAAACGAAATGCACCAGCGCCAGCGTCTTCACGGTCGCGAAATAGACGGCGACATCGTTGGGCGGGAGGTAGGCGCCCACCATCAATACATCGGCATTGGTGAGCAGGAAGAAGAAGCTCTCGACCAGGAAGATCGGCAGCGAGACGAGGATCCATTGGCCGAAATGCACCGTCATCGGCCCGGGCGGGACCTTCTGGTCCATGCGAGAGGTGACGGCCATCAGCTGGCCGAGCGTCGTGACATAGGTGGCGGCGATCGAGGCGAAGATCGCGGTCTTGGCGTCGGGCACATAGTGCAGGCCAAGCATCAGCGCCATGAACACCAGGATCAGCACCGGCCGCACCAGATAGGTCGGCGAGAGCGCCAGCAGCGCCCAGGAATTGGCGCGCGCCAGCCCTTGCAGGAGGTCGCCGAGCCCGATCATCGGCAGGCAGATGACGCCGAGGATGAATGGGATGACGTAGTAGTTCTCGATCCGGTCCGAGGCCAGCCACACGCCAAGGGCGCCGAGGCCGGCGATCAGCGTCGAGGCGACGAGCACGAACAGGCGGCTGGCAAGCACGATGCCGCGCAGCTCGGCCAGCATGCCGCGCTCGCGATACTCCGGAATGAAGCGGATGACGGAGGTGTGGAAGCCAAGGCAGGCGAGATTGCCGACGATGACCATCGTCACCCAGACCAGCACCGAGA
>NZ_RZSB01001290.1:0-793 GCF_004023285.1 Mesorhizobium sp. M2A.F.Ca.ET.067.02.1.1 | reverse complement strand
GCGCCAGATCGCGTAGTTGCCGGCATAGGCCTCGACGCAGCCGCGGCGGCCGCAGCGGCAAAGCGCGCCGCCCGGACGATGGATCATGTGGCCGAACTCGCCGCCGGAGGAATGCGAGCCGGTGAACAATTCGCCCTTCAGCACCAGGCCCATGCCGATGCCGTGCGAGAGCAGGATGGCGATGAAATTGTCACGATAGCGCTCGGGATCGCGCCATCGCAGCGCCACCGCCATCATGTTGCAGTCGTTCTCCATGGTGGCAGGGATGCCGAATTCCCTCTCCAGGATGTCGGCGAACGGAATGTCGGTCAGCGGCGTGATCGGCGACCATAGCATGGCGCGTGCGTGGGAATCGGTGATGCCTTGAATGCCCATGGCGATGCGGGCGACGCTGCCCACGTCGAGATCGGGGTCCTGCAGCCGGCGCCGGACGATCGCCAGGCATTCGCCGATCAGCTCGTCGCGCGGCATGACGAGCGTGTCCAGGCGCCGCTGCTCCTCGGCGATCACCTGGCCGGCATAGTCGATGACGGCGACGGACAGGAAGTTCAGCGACAGCACCACCGTCAACACCGCGGCGGCCTCGGGATTCAGCGCCAGGCCGATCTGCGGCCGGCCGCGCTTCAACGCCGTCGGCTCGCTGGCCTTGCTCTCGGTGAGGATGCCCTCCTGGATCAGATCGGCGGAGATCGCTGAAATGGTCGAGTGGCTGAGGCCGGTGGTGGCGGCAATTTCCGTCCGCGATGGCTGGCCGGCGCGGCGCACGGCCGAAATCACCATGGCGCGGTTGCGC